>JAJYAS010000515.1 GCA_021779415.1 Bacillota bacterium | reverse complement strand
CTCATGGTTTAAAATGTCGTTGACGTGATCTGCCAGATCCAAATGAATTCACCTTCCTAGTCATCTAAGTGAGGGCCATTTTCTCTCTCAGGGTTGTAGAATTTTTGTCTTTGAAGTCGTAAGAAGTTTTCTAGTGCTTTTTGTTTGGAATGAAGCAAAGACATTTTCTCGCTTAAAGTATGGCGCATTTTCGGATAGGTATGCAGAAGGCGGCGAAATTGGGAAATAGACATTTGAAAAGGCGTGTACTCCAATCGTTCATAATGCTCTTGGAACACGACCACAAAGCGTTCTAGGCGGCGTAGCAATAAGGTGGAATGGATAATATCCCAAGTAACATAGCTCACCAAAATAACCGCTAATATTGGACGAATTGGAATAGAGATGCGTAGCATCTGGATTTGAACCGCTGGATTAATGATGAACTGAAACACAAGGCCTAACACACCCCAGAGCAGGGAGTAGGGGAGAGCGATACGTCCTTGGAAATTGAAGGCCGTTGAATGATAGTCCCAAAGTTGCAAATGAAAGAAACGTTCAAAAAACCAGCCCGCAAGATATTCTAGTAAGGTACTTAAAAACACGAACCAAGCAAATTGCCCTTCCCAAGCTAAGTGAGATAAAAGCCCAGACGACCAAATCACAAGAGTTGCAAAAAGGCCATAAATTGGCAGAAAAGGACCAGATAGAAATCCAGGATTCACCATTCGCTTTTGTTGGATTGAACGGTATAGGGTTTCCATGATCCAGCCAGCAAAAGCGTAAAAAGAAAAAGTGAGGATAAAGATCGTCATAGTTTTCCCTTTCGATGCCTGATATAAACCAAGTAATAGTAATTGTTATAAGTATACTCTATAAGCCCAATTTTGTATATTTTTCTCAAGTGTAGTGAAGGGGCGATTGTGTAAAAAAATGCTTGTCTAAGGCCGAAAATTACTAGCTTGCAATGGATCAGCTGTGTTTAAAGCTATACATAGGGTGGCAAAAAGCTGTGAAACGTACTTTTATGTCTAATTTAAAGATTAATCCAATTATTAGCAGGAATTTTATTAAATCTTGGAGAATGGAATCCTAAGGAGGGAATCCATTATGAGAGAGAAACTAAAATGGGATAATTTAAACCGGGTTACCCCTTTGCGTTTGTCAAGTTTTTACGCGCTGATAGGTGGTTTGTGGATTGCTTTCTCGGATCGTGTCTTGGGCTTTTTTGTTTCGGATCACGATTTATACATTCAGTTAGCAACAGTTAAAGGGTGGCTGTATGTTGTCGTAACGTCGGTGCTCCTGTATTTTTTATTTTATCGTGGAGTGAAATCACTTCAAGAATCTGAGGCAGCCCTCCAAGAAAGTTATAAACAATTACGGTTAAAGCATAACGAACTCGAGGCATCCCATGAAGAAATGGAAGCTACACATGAAGAACTTGTGGCGGCAGAGGAAGAATTAAAGCAGCAATTTTATGAAGTTCAGGAACAAGAGGCCTATTATCGACGGATCTATGAAGGAATTTCCAGCGGGATTTTGGTGCAGGACCGCTTTGGTAAACTGATTCACGCCAACGAGGCGGCCTGTCGTTTGTTGAAGCGCAACCGCCTTCAACTGGCTGGCCCTACCTCGTTTGATGGGACTTGGCAAGCCAAATTCTCAGAAGGAACCCCGTTTCGTTGGGAAGAACTACCCAAGGAGGCACTCTCTAATAATAAAGGATTCTCAACGTATCGTGTAATAGAGGTTTTAGGGAAAACTATTGGGAAATCCTGGCTTTCAATTCATTCTGATCCTATCCAGAATGTAAATTCTGAACACGATCAGGAAATTATTACGACCCTGGTAGATATTACAGAAGAAAAGACCTTGGAAACTTACGAACACCTTTTAAAAGAGATTGACCGTCTTGTGTTGCAAGAAAAGCCCCTGACCGAAATAAAGAAATATCTGTGTGAACAACTTGTTAAAGAAATGGATTTCCCCTGGGTTTGGATAGGAATGAAAAAAGACGATGGGATGGTTGAATTTCGAGCGCAAGCAGGAATTAAGAACGTGGACTCTCTTATTGTCCGTTGGGACGATTCTTCCTATGGGCGGGGAGCCGTGGGGCGTACGATTCAAACGGGGGAAACGCATGTCGATGTGTTAGAGGATAACCCTCTCTTTGAAGCTTGGAGGGAGTTCACAGAACAAAACGGACTTCGTTCCGTGGCGGCGTTTCCCTTGACTCATCAAGGGGAAACGTTTGGGGCATTGACGTTGTATTCGAGTAAGGCGGATTTTTTCAACGCAAAGCGCATCGCGTTTCTGGAGCATTTTTCCCTTCAATTGGCCTTAACCTTTAACACTGCTCAAGATCGGGAACACTTGGAACGCTATCGACTTTTAGCTGAGGATTCCTTGGAAATCATACTCTTTATCGAACCAGATGGGCGGATTGTCGATGCCAATGAGGCAGCGGTGGAACGTTATGGTTATACCCGTGAGGAATTAACGAGTATGCATATACATGATATACGCTTGATTGAGGATGAGGGAGTTTTTTTAAATCAGCTTCAACAATCACAGTCAGGAATTCAATTTGAATGTTTGCATCGTTGCAAGGATGCAAGCGTTTTCCCCGTTGATGTCAGTTCTAAGGGAGCAATATTTCATGGTAATCCAATTATTGTAAGCATAATTCATGACGCCACGGAGCGTAGAAATGCAGAAGCTATGGTTTGGCTGGCGAAAGAACGGGCCCAAGTCACTCTGGATTCCATCGGGGATGCGGTGATCACAACGGATGTACAGGGGATCGTAGAGTACCTCAACCCAATAGCTGAGACCCTAACGGGTTGGACAACTTCAGAAGCGGTTGGATACCCATTGGAACAAGTCTTTCGTATAGTCAATGAAAAAACCGGCCAATCAGTAGAAAGTCCGATTGTCCGGTGTCTGAGAGAGGGTCGTATTGTTGGGTTAGCCAACCATACTGTCTTGCTTCATAAAGATGGACAGAGAATCGCGATCGAAGATTCGGCCGCTCCTATTCGTGATCGTCAGGGAGTAGTCATCGGAGGGGTTTTGGTTTTTCATGACGTTAGTGATAAGCGAAATCTAATGAGGGAACTTACTTATCAAGCCCATCATGATGCTCTGACCGGTCTTCCGAATCGGCTCCTATTCAATGAACTCTTAAGTCAAGCGCTGGCCCAGTCAAGGCGTAAGAAGAGTATGCTGGCTGTCTTGTTCTTGGATTTGGACCATTTTAAATTTATCAATGATACGATGGGGCATAATATGGGAGATCTTCTCCTTAAGCTGTGCTCAGAGCGCCTTCATCAAGCTTTACGCGAAGGAGATACGATTGCACGTCAGGGGGGGGATGAGTTTTTGGTTCTTCTTCCAGATATATGGCAAGAAGAAGAAGTCGCCTCGATAACGGAAAGAATCTTGACTGTCTTTCTAAAACCATTTGCACTCAATGGCAATGAGGTCTTTATCAGCACGAGTGTTGGAATAAGCCTTTATCCGAACGATGGCAGTGACTTAGAGACGTTGGTAAAGCAAGCAGATACGGCTATGTACTATGCTAAGGAACAAGGAAGAAACAACTATCAATTTTTTACCCGGGAACTCAATTCTAGGGCACATGAACGTCTCTCTCTTGAAAACAGCCTGCGTAGAGCCTTAGAGAGGGAAGAGTTTGTCCTCTATTATCAGCCACAAGTGGATTTCGAAAACGGATGCATCGTGGGAGTAGAGGCTTTGATTCGTTGGAACTCAGCAGAGCGGGGAATCGTTTCACCAGACGAGTTTA
>JAJYAS010000514.1 GCA_021779415.1 Bacillota bacterium | reverse complement strand
TCAATATTAAATGCTCCTTATTCAAAAACCGAGCATTTTCTTTTTTAAACACACTAGGACCGATAAAATGACCTATTTGATAATTTAGAGTATCCCCTATAATGGCTGCCGCACAGAGGATAATGACAACAACCGGTAAACTCAAAGAGCCGCTGGCTGCGAAGGCGCCTGCCACAAATAGCAAAGAATCACCCGGTAAAAACGGGGTAACTACGAAACCAGTTTCTGCAAAGATTATGGCAAATAGAATTAGATAGGTCCACATCCCATAACTTTGAATGACTGCACCCATATTTTTGTCCAAGTGCAAAAAAAGGTCCAGCAAGGTTTGAATAATCAACTTGGCATCCTCCCATAATTTGTTGTCCTAATAAAGTCCTTCGGTTGTTATTCTAAATTACTTAATGCCCTGCTAAAACAAAAGCAATCACAAGCAGGCCAATAACAAAACGATAGCCTACAAAAAGTCCAAAGTTATTTGTTTTTAAATACTTAAGTAAAAACGAGATACTTGAAATACCAACAACGAAGGAAGTAATAACCCCGACTGAAAAGGGCAAATTTATCGATGCCATCGTCAAATGACGAAGTTTTAGAACGCCTGCTCCCAAGATGATGGGCGTTGACATAAGAAATGAAAAGCGAGCAGCCTCTTCCCTAGTCAGTGTGAAAAAGCGAGCCGTCGTCATGGTACTCCCTGAACGAGATACTCCGGGTATAATTGCTAAGGCTTGTGAAAGACCGATCCAAATCGCTTCTTTCATGGTCATCGTCTTCAAGGTGCGTACTTCACGTTTTTTGTCGGCAAAGTATAGTAAGATACCCATAACGATCATCATGATTCCGATAAGCATCGGCGAACGAAAAACGGTCTCCGCCTTTTTCTCCAGCGCAAGACCAAACAAAGCCCCGGGAATAGTAGCCACAACTAAGTACCAAAAGATTCGCTTATCCTCCGAGGCGCCCTTTCTTAGAGCCGCTTTGAATAATTTGACCCAATCTTTCCAGAAATAGAGGACCACCGCCAAAAGAGTACCCATGTGAAGTGCGACGTCAAAAGTTAAACCTGGGTCTTCCCATCCGAACAGCCATGGGACTAATACTAGGTGCGCTGAACTGGAAATAGGCAGAAATTCTCCCAATCCTTGAACAATACCTAAAATCAATGCGTGTAAAACTGTCACTTTTTAACCTCCACTCTACTTTCATTTTCCTCACCTATCTTCAGACTAATACCCTTACATTAACATTTAATTATTAGAAATAGCTTAGAAACATCAAGGAACTTATTGTGTAGAAGGGAGTCTCTTGCAGTCGCATTTTGATTGATAGATGCCATTCTTGGCAGCATACTGCTGTTACTGATCGATGCAATCAAGTATTTCACCTCCTTCCAACTTAATATTAATTGAGTAAAGCAAGATGAGTATACCCCAGATTTAGGACTATTACCTTAGTCCTTAACCTCACCAGTGCCCTTTGATTTCTTGGCTGAAAAGTCTATAGGAGCATAGCCTGCTGCGTGGATCTGACCCTGAAATATTACCTCGTTTGTGGAGGTGCCGTAGATACCATTCGCGTTGCCGCTATAGTGAAGATCACCCTTCTTATTGTCAAAATGAAGGATTTTCGTTGCGCCCGCCTCCAGGGTAAAGCTATCCAATTTGACATAATACCCTTCCTGTTTCTTAGTCACCGTATCCGTTACGGTAAAATAGGCATCAAAATTCTTTAAGTCGGTTTTGCCCGTATTGGTAAGGGCTATCTCCAGGTGGTCATTGGCGTTGACATTATCCTCAGCTCTTGCGTCTTTAACCTTGACGGGTAAAGCTGTCGTGCTGCTTTCTTTAATAAGGTTTGGGGTGAACACAGGGTCCTTATCGGTTTTATCCGGCACGCCATCACCGTCAGTATCTGCAGCTAGGGGATTTGTGCCGTAGGTTTTCTCGATAGAATCTGGTATACCATCTCCATCTGTATCTGTGCCCTGGGTCTGCCCTGCAGCAGTTGAACTATTCTGCGTTGTGCTGCTTGTTTGTTGTCCGTTATTGGTTGCTGCACTCTGCCCTGCTTGTTGAGGGGTTTTTCCCGAACATCCTGCCAGCAGGAAAAGACTCATAGACACAACTGCAGCCCCCAAGAGAACTGATTTCATACTCATTAACTTTTTCATCACAAATTCCTCCCTTTAAGTTTGATAAATATCTTCACGCCTCAGGAAACCCATGTAGGCAAAGAACCACAAGATGAGGCTTGGTGCAGTCAAGCCCAGCAGATTAATCCACTTTAGGCCTAAAACCTCCAAAGGAGTGTTTTTCTCAAAGCCCGGTTTTACATTAAGCAATGCAAAGCTAACCCTCTCATAATGCTTGGTTGGAGACATTTCCTCAATGCCATCCCTCAACGTTTCGTAAAATTTAAAATTAACCAAAACTTTCGTTTGCTGATCCTTAGTCATGCCCATCGAGGCAAAAAAACCGCCCGGAAGTTGGTTGTCCATGTCCATGGTATTGCCAATTTGCGGAAACACAAAGGCTAAAACCAACCACATGATCACAGTGAGCAAAAGTGCCTTATTACCGTTACCAACCATTACCGCAAACGTAATGCCCAGTACCAGAAAAAACGCCATATACAAAAAGGACATCAGGAAAAACAAACCCATTCGAACGACATCGCCAGCCGATAAAGCGACATTGCCGATGGCCAAGACGGATATCAACGTGATTGCTCCAGCTGAAAGAGCGATTCCGGCGAGTAGGGTCAGATTTCCCAATAGCTTACCATTGAGCAAAGTATCTCTAAAGACCTTTCTTGATAAGATCAGTTTCAACGTTCCACTGCGTCTTTCTTTCACAATGGCATAATTCCCTAGAATCATAGCCAATAATGCTCCCAGCATGCCAATATAATTGACAAAGCCCTTAGACGCAGAGATAGGGTTAAGATTGGGCATGGGGGGTAACTCCGTTTTACCAAGGGATTTAAGAAACTCAATAGAATTATTATAATTATCCACCGAGACTCTTACTTGGTAGGCTCCCAGCACAACGGAAACGACCGTCAAGGTCAGGAGCATACCTAGAATGATCAGAAACAGTTTATTCTTGAGGGCATCGGTTATTTCTTTGCGCGCAATAGTCCATGTTGCCTTCATTCAATTCACCTCCTATCGTCTAACGTTTTTGCGGAAATATATAAACGTCACGATACCCACAACTAATACAAGGCCCATGGCCCACCAGGCATAACCGGCCGTTGCTGTAACGGTCACAGGTATAGAAATTTCCTGGCTGGTCGCAACCCCGTTGAAGCTCTTTATTTTAAGGGTATTGTTCCCCGAACCCTGTGACGGAGGTATGGAAGTAGTCAATTTGAACGCTCCACTTTCTCCAGGTTTTAAGGAAAGTTTCTCTGGTATAAGTTTATCTAGCGTCCATTTGTAGGGTAAATCTATCTTTAAGCCTAAATCCTTAAGCTCTTTATTGCCTGTATTCGTTACTGCAACATCAAAACTTAGGCTTTTCCCATTCATGGTCTCCAGTTTTTTTATCTCATTCGTGATTTCCAAGGAAAAATCATGATTGACGGTCAACGATACGGGCATCAGAGTCTCTAACCCATCGTCTCGCGAGGACTTAATCGTGATTAAACCATGGTCCTGGGCCGCTTTTAAAGGCGTGTTAAGGTGCAATTCCACGATGCGTCTTTCGGAAGCCTTCAAATCAAGCCCTTCTATTTCCTTGCCTTGCAGGGTGAAATTGGCTTTGAAACCCTCCGACAGACCCGT
>JAJYAS010000013.1 GCA_021779415.1 Bacillota bacterium | reverse complement strand
GTCAATGTTGAAAATAGGGGCTCAATTCTATCGCAATGCGAATACAACGATGGATAATCAAAATAATGCACGCTTAGCTATTGCTTATATCACGGTGAAAATACGGCAAAATGACGTAATCGATGGGATATCGGTCGTTGATCTTACAGACAGCTCATCTAATCCACTTAATGTGTTAAAAATAAATGATGCTAGTAGTACATCGGGGAATACTTTTTGGATCTATTTTGACAACAACACGGGTAAATTACGAGAACAAAGCGGAAATACAGGCTTTAACCCTATGCTGGAAAATGGCACGGAAATCACGGATTTAAGGAAGGCTCTCATTGAGCAACCGGTGAACACCCATATTATTCACTTTGAAGCTATATCGGTTGATGGTTCAGTGGATTTAACTCAGAATATAACCTTGCGCTCTTTACCTTAGTTTCTGAATCAAGAATTAGAATCTAATGAAGCAAAGGTTGAACGAAATGAGCACTTTGACATAAAGAATTTAGGAGAGGCCGGGAGGAACACCATGTTTGGGGATAACAAAGTTCTGGGAATTGATATTGGAACGCGTTTGACTAAGTTTGCGTTGTTGAAGCAAGGGACTAAGCCGGAGCTGAAAGCTTGGGGAATTGTTCCCACGCCGCCAGGGAGTGTCTCAGATGGCCTGATTAGGGATGAGCAAGCGGTTCAGGATATGCTGAAGAGTGCCATCAGTGAGCATAAGTTAATGGCCAAGCGAGTAGCCGTCACGCTTCATTCTTCAAGTATAATGCTCCGAGAGCTTAACTTGACTGCTCTTAAAGAGGATGAGATTGAACCTGCTGTCCAATTTGAATTAGCTCAGAGCTTTCCAGATATGGTGCAAACGCATTCTACTGCATTTAAAATTTATAGCAGAACGAGTGAGTTTCTCAAGGGGATTACCACCTCGTGCCCGAAAAAATATTTAAATAGCTATTTAGAGCTTTTTGATGATTTGGGTATTGCTTTAAAATATGTGGATGTCAACGCTAACTGCTTGGCTAAAGCTTATAATTATTTTGTTCAGCCTCCTGTGCTAGGGGATTCGGTGCTACTAGTCGATCTCAGCTACACCATGTCTCAAGTTAATGTCCTAGTGGACGGAAAGTTAATCTTAAGTCGCAGTGTTTCTGGCGGAGGTGCTTTCGTCGATAGTTTGATTGTCAACCGTTTTGAGATCACAATGGAGGAAGCGGAAGCCGCCAGACAGGGTGGGTATAAAGCTTTGTCAATTAGTCAGGAAGAGCTGGATTCTTGCCTTCGACTGGGGTATTCTGCAGTGGAGGACCAGATTCGGCAAACTCTGGATTACATACGTTATAGTAAGCTCCAGGATGGGATTCAGACTATCTGCCTTACGGGCGGGGGGAGTAACTTCCCAGGTCTGGAGACTTATTTTAGTGGAATGTTCAGAACCCCTGTCAATATAGCACAGTCCGATAGTACTCCCCTTGAAGTCTCTGACAAATTTTTTATTTTGATGCCAGCAATTGGCGCGGCTTTAAGGGAGGACTAGAGACTTGAAGGACATTAACCTGATTTCACAGTCCAGTCAGCAAAAGAAGGAACTTCAGAATTCCGGGATAGGCCAACAGTTGGGGATAGCCTTTTTGGTTGTTTTGGTATTAGGGGCGCTAGGATATGGGATTCTGGCACTTCTGCAGAGTAGGTTGACAACGCAGGAAGTGACCCTCCAACAGAAGATAAAGGCAGCTTCCCCTATCGTTGCGCTGAAAAATGATATCCAGGTCAAACAGGATAAGATTAACCAGCTCTCGGGAATGGTCGATTTGGTGGGGGCTCAGTCTACGCTTAATACGAGAATATTAGATGGCATTTCCAGTGTGATGCCAGACAATGTTTTTATGGTCAACTATGCACGCGATCAAACCGGGAATTTGAACATCATGGGGAAAGCAAAGGATATGGATAGCATCGCTTATTTCATCTCCAAACTGAAGGGAAGCGGGTTGTTTAGTGATGTTTATCTCAGTAATGTGAGTAGTAACACCAGTAACAATGTGAATACGAGTCCGAATGCTGGTTCGGCAGGGTATAATTTTGCAGCTCTTTTAACCGTGAAAAAGTGAGGAAAAATCATGAATTTAAAGGTTGATTTATCTAAACTAAAGAACATCAATTTGTCTTTAAAATCTCCAAAATCGCCAAAGTCTTACAAATTCCCTAAATTGCCCAAGAAAATGCTAAGCTTCTTACAAAAACTAAAATTCAAGCGTCCGAAATCCCCCTCTCTTAGTCTTTCTAAGAGGGATTCCATACTCATAGGCTTATTGGTGTTAGGGTTAGAAGGGTACGGCGTATATAATCTGCTTTTAAGTCCTAAGTGGCAGGTGTATAGTAGCTTGCAGATTCGCTACGCTGCGGAGCAAAGAATCGCAACCAATTTTGAAAAGGACATGGCTCAAAAAAGTCAATATCTAGAAAATCTTAAGTTGTTGGATTATAAGCAGAGTGTATTGACTCGGGAAATCCCTGCCGAAATTCCTCAGGAGGAAATTGTGTTAACACTCAATAAATTAGCCAAGGCTAGAGAGCTAGAACTTGGCGGGATATCTTTGAGTAATATTTCCACTGTGAGCAAACAAGACTTTGCCGCCGGAAAAACATCGTCTGCGCAGCCTCAGAATGCCAGTAAAGTCAATACGCCAACGAGTGTTTCAAATGACATCAATGCTAGTCAAGGAACTACGTCAACGAGTACCCCCAAAGACAGTAAAACTAGTCAAGCTAAACCTAAGTTGGTCGGTAATATGGTCTTAGTAGAGGATGTGGATCTCACATTTTCAGGGAATTATGGAGCTTTGTATAATTTCATCAGTGACTTGGAAAAAAGTGAACGTAAAATCATCGTTAAAGAAGTTAGCATGACCCGAGGGAATGGGAACTTATTAAAAGGAGCACTCAAAGTTCAGTATGTAGGGTATATCACTCCCGAGGATGAGAGTACATACTCTTTAGATACTCCACCTGTGAGTGGCAAAACTAGCCCGTTTCTAGCTTATCCAGGATTTGAGGATAAAGTCGCAGCTTCCCTTCAAGGTTCAACTCCAGCATCAGGCCCAGCCCCAGTCAAGACTTATAATCCGAATTTTTACCTTTTGCTCAATACGTATGATGACAATGCTCCCAAGATAATCGTGGGGGATTACACCAAGGATGGTACGGAACTCTATAGTAATACCAATGCCAGTGTCCGGGGTAAGTTGTCCATCAGCGGTAGTCAAGATAGTATGACGTATTCTTATTCCCTAGGAGGAACTGCGCAATCTAAAACTGCTAAATTGCTGATTGATGGCGGAAAATTACGGTTAGAGGTCATCTCCCAACCCCGTAAAAATGAGCAAGATAAGGTGAGTCTGATGCTCGATGTGGATAATAAGACCGACTATCCCTTGGAAATCACCGTCATTAATGATGATAAACAAGCTCCTCGTTTTAGTCTTGGCACTCAATTAGGCAGTGTGACTGTAAAGTAGGTGATCTATTGAAATCTAAGCAGGACCAGGGCTTTACCCTAGTCGAAGTGATGGTTGCGCTGGCTGTGGTGGCCATTGTTTCAACATCGCTCCTTCAAATGTTTGTAACAACAAGTCATGTCAATAGAGACGCACAGCTAACAGATCTAGCCAATATTATTGCAGTGCGCCAAGCAGAAGCTTTTAAGGCTGATCCTGAGCATTATAATATTTACTATTCTGGAACCGAGTATTATGACAGCCTTGGAAAGGCGCCATTGCCTGCCCGACAATCTGGTATTCCCACAGGAGCAGTTATCCAAGTGGACAGCGCAGTGACGTCTAATCCTTCAGTAAATAGCCCCGGCACTACGGGTTATTTTCCAAGCTTTGCTGGTACGATAGATCTTACCCCCTACACAGACCAAGGGGCTGATGTTCAAATCACCTCAACTAAGAATGTAATCACGAATGAAATTACGAATGAAATATCTTATGGACCTCATGGGGGAGGGGGACAATGGCAATCTCTAACATATCTCCAAAATTTTATAATGCAGAATAATATTTTGCCGATCCAAGTGGAATTTACTAGTGGAAGTCAACCCTCTCGTACGATATATATACTAAATAACTCCTCAGTGGAGGTAAATCTATATTTTTTCACTCCAGATTCCAACAATCCAGCCCAGAACATCACACTCATTCCAGTTTCGGGTTATTCTAGTATAACCAATGTGCTCTTGAATAGTTCAACAAATACTACTTATAAATTGGCACTGACAGTCTCCAAACTCGTCGGAAATGTCAGCCAATTTATGTTCACCTATTCTGCAGACCGATATGTTTATCATTAGAGACAGTGTTCTTGAAAGGGGGATGAGTGTATGCGTTTGTGGACACGTGAACATCTGAAAAGTGAAAACGGGAATGCCTTGCTAATGGCACTTTCAGTGATCATGGTGTTAACGGCCTTTGGCACAGCCTCCCTCATGACCAGTGTGGCCAACATACACATGAGTTCAAGCTATCGGAATTGGTCACAGCAATACTATATCTTGGACGTGAATGCCGAAGACAAAGTGAATCAATTAAACATCTTACTGCAAAGTGCCGAAAAAGATGCCCAAGATTATATGGCCGGGCAGTACTATATCTACCCAGATCCGACGAATATACCTCCCGTAAATTTGCGGATTTCTTTGACTGCCCAGACTTATATTAATACACAATGGGGTAATGTAGCACCCCATATGCAAGATCTGAATAATCCAGATTATCAGGCAAAACTACAGACTTTTCAAAACGATACGTTTCAGCGACTTTACTACTATTATGCCTCGCAACGATTGTATCAGTCGTCGGGGTATACTTCAGTAACTTACCTTAATGATCCTTCAGTTAGTCTTGGTAATTACCAAGATGACTTGTTTTCTCAGGGGACGCAAGCGTTAGCAGATGGGAGTCTAATAGTTAATATTAACTCTGCGAATGACATCACCACGACTAACACGATTAATGGAATTAATCCCAATACTGTCAATAAGAATGATTCTAATTTTGTCAATGGCAAATCAGTAGCCGTGAAGGTGGATGTTCAATTTCCCACCTACACGACGTTGACTCAGACTCAACAGATACCGATCCAAGGGAATCCGATCTGGGCAAATGCCATAACGTCCGCAGGAAACATTGGCTTCGTGGGATCAGGGACGAGCACGATTAAGGGGGACATTTTCTCCGCAGATAATAGTGAACCCCTTCCCATTAATGATAATACCGTTACAAATAATGGAATATTCAGTCAGGGCGCAGACGTCGAAATTTACGGAAATGTATATTCTAAAGGGAATCTCCATATTATTGGCAGCAATTCTACGATCGGGGTGCATAACTATCCGAACGATATGGTTGTTGACATGAAGAACAATATCTTTGCCAATAATAACCTGTACTTTGACTTAGCAGCACTGGAAGCACAAAACCTTGCACAAAACCCTGATCCCAACCCAAGAATGACTCTCACGGATTATATCCAGGGCTCCATACCCTCTGGGAAAACATATATTCCTATGGTTTATCAAGACTCAAATGGTGGGAATGTTTACTGCAATAGTTTAGCCGTGGAAGGAAGCTATGCTAATCAAGCGGTAGCAGTTGGAAATATTAACGTTGCAGGCAATGTGACAACATATAATGATATACGCATGGATGGCTTGAATTCCAAAATTACGGTGTCTCAAAATAATATCGGCATTAATTCTACCGCTTCTTCGACGGGAGATCCCAATGCCAGTAGTGCTGTGATTAATAATACGGCGCTACCACAGCCTGGAAGTGCAGCTGGAAGTACAATTACGTTAGCTGGAAATTTTATAGTGCCAGGCACGGCTTTCGCGAGTTATAATGCAGTTAAGAAGCCGGGAGACTCGTTATTTTCTTGGAACCCTAACTCCTATTCCTATTATCAAACTGGGGAGAGCATTACTGCCAGTAGCCCAGATATCTTTAGTGCCTATATGACCCCTGTGATTAGTCCTAATAATACTGACTATAACTATTATTATGATCAATACACTAATGATCCCAAACCTACTCCGGACAACGTAACTACTGAAAGTAATCTTAGTGCTTACTATTTAATGCGGGCAGATGCACAAGGTTCCCCTGGCTCAGATATTTTAGAACCGAAGATTAAGCAGTTGGTGGATTTCCTGCATCAACCTGGTAAAGTCGTCGTAACAAACATTTTTTCTGGTTCATCGGTTAATGGCTACGCCCTTGGTGGTGCTCTTCTTCAGAAGCCAGGGACTTCGACAGCGACCGTGTATGATCCAATCGTGTCTGATCCTAATTCCAATTACACGGACTATGTGAACAATCAAAACGCATTTGCAATTTTTAAAAATTGGTTAGCAAATATTTTTCAAGACAAAACCCAACAGTTGGGTACAGCTACTAAATCAGCCAGTAGTTTCGATGGAGTTTTCGTCAATAAAAGCGCAATAATTAGTAATGGTACTCTGGTTACAGGAGGAGTTAATATAAGTCCTACGGTAACACCTTCGTTTGTCTATCTCCAGCAGTCATTGACGAATCCTAATTCTAATTCTTTAAATCTCCCAGCCGGGACGGTTTATAGTGGGATTATTTACTGTGAAGGTAATCTGAATATTACAGGAAGTGGGACATTTAATGGAGCTATTATCTGCGAAGGCAATGTAACAGTGTCGGGAACTCCAACGATAAGCTATGCAGAAACAGCGATTATGGCAACCTTAATGTCTTCTTCGAACATCAGAAACTTTTTTGCACCGGGTGCCATGGGTGGGGTGAATTATAGTCCCCATCCTCCCACAACGACTTCCTATGACGGAGCGGTGAGACAAAATGCAGTACGTTATAAAATTCTCGAATGGAAGGAACAACAGCAGTAGCAGTTCGACCAGCTAATGTAAAACACTTTCAGATTCTTGAGTGGAAGGAGGAACCGCAATCGTAAGCGTATTCATATAATCCTCTAAGGGGAGAGATAATCGCAATTATTGTGAAAGGGGAGTTTTTATGAGAGGGAAAAATGCAATAGCATACAAAATATTTGCGTGTTTTTGTATCAGTGTTCTTTTACTAGGCTATTGGTCAGTAACTGCAAATGCAAAAGCAAAACAACCACCAGCAGCTCCTACAGGCTTAGCAGTGTCAGCAGTAACCCAAACCTCAGCGACACTAACCTGGACAGCGACTACAGGAGCCACTTCCTACAAAGTGTACAAAAATGGAAGCTCAACCTCATACTTAACTCTAACAACCAACACAGCTCCAATAACAGGTCTAACAGCGAGCACAACTTATTCTTTCAAAGTATCAGCAGTAAACGCAGGTGGTGAAGGCGCTCAGTCTACAGCCGTAACCGTAACGACGCTCCCAGCAGTACCAGCGGCCCCTATAGGCTTAGCAGTGTCAGCAGCAACCCAAACCTCAGCGACACTAACCTGGACAGCAGCTACAGGAGCCACTTCCTACAAAGTGTACGAAAATGGAAGCTCAACCTCATGCTTAACTCCAACAACCAACACAGCTCCAATAACAGGTCTAACAGCGAGCACAACTTATTCTTTCAAAGTATCAGCAGTAAACGCAGGTGGTGAAGGCGCTCAGTCTACAGCCGTAACCGTAACGACGCTCCCCGTAGTACCAGCAGGTCCTACATTGAACGTCTTAGAAGTACAGCCTGGTACAACCTATGACCTTACACAGAGCCTTTTATCTGGAACTTTTCCGAATAATACGATCAATATTACCCAGATGTCCATGCCTGAATTCATCAGTAAAGTGGATGAAATTAATGGGAAATATGATATTGTCTACATTGGAAATAATACAGATGGAGGATTATATACGGCTCTGGGACAAGGGCCTTCTTCTCTCAATCTTCCTGAGGGAGGAACGAATGGACAAACTTCTCAGGAATATTATAGCGACAATGACATTACCAATAGACGGGCAACAACGCTGAAAAGCTTTATTGATTCAAAACAGTTGACAATCTTTGATCAGAATATTTTTGAGTCGAGTTTAAACAAGACTAAACTATACGCTAACTTTAATAGTTATAAAAATAATACCTCCAATCCCAATTTTTTAACGATAAATACCTCTATTAACAAAAGTTTTAATCTTACTACGGCACTTTCAGCCTATAATGGTAACAGCGTAGCCCGCAGGCCAGTGCTTACATTAAACAGCCAACCAGTACAGTATGATGGGACAGATGCTAGTTATCAGACAAATACATCGTTAGGATATAACTTTAGTATCAATAATCAGACCACTGCTAACAATATGACCGTTAAATTGTATCTTGATCTTAACGGGGATGGGATTTATAAATCAGCAAATGATTATGCTGATCCTTCAGAACTAGAATCTGAAACAGATAATTTAAATAGCGGAACAGGTTATACTCTTAATTATCGGCTTCCAGATTCCTTCGTTGGTTTGATGCCTTGGAAATTGGAATTAACCGATTCAACAGGGGCAAAGTCATATGTCACAGGTGCTACAGCCTTTAAGGCTTCTAGTCCTGCAGGGGAATTACAAATCCACGTTTTGCAGCTAGAACCTTCTACTACCATCTCTTCTAATGCACAGGATAACCATTTGTCAATTTATAGCTTAAGTAATGTGAACGGTCAAAATTTGCTTCATAAAGCTGATGTTTATAATATTCAAGTTACTGAAATGTATATTAAGGATTTTAATGCTGCTTATGCTAATTTAACGGGAACTCAGACACCGCAACCTGCTTCAGCGATAGTTAATGGTCAAACTACGACGGCTCCAACCGCGCTCAATGGCAACTACGACATGGTGATTATGGGTTTCGCTGATGTTTATGGCGGTCAGACGTATAGTGATCTAACAAATACTAATTCCATAAAGGCCTTGCAGAGCTTTATCAATACCAACCAAAGTGTTTTGTTGACACACGATACTTTGTCATTCAGTCCGGATTACCTTCCCGGATCATACGATCCTAATAATCCTAGTAATGTTAACGCTAAAGGATATGGTTACAATATTACTAAATATTTCAGAGATGTAGTGGGCCAACAAAGGTATTTTCAGTCGCCGACAACTTACCAAGATCCTATGCCAAATTCCTCAAAACCCTCTTTTGGGTGGTCAAACTATGCTCTGGCTAGAAACAATAGCGGGGTTAATAATGATAATCAAACTTTTCAGACAACGACTCAAGTTCACAAACTAAATGATAATTTAGTTACGCAATTTCCTTTTGTACTGGGAGATATCCCCGTTTCACCTACTCATTTCCAGTATTACCAACTGAACTTAGAGGATGAAAGAGTCGTTCCAGTCTATACTTTAACGAATGATTCTGGTTCGACAATTTATAATCAGCCAGGCGATGGGCGAAATGATTATTATACCTATACTAAAGGGAATATTACCTATTCTGGTACTGGCCATAGTTTGGTAAATGGTCTGCCAGAAGAGGAAATGTTTGTTAACACTATGATTAAGGCTTCAAGAGGTGCCAATCATGCGCCAACCCTCGATGTATCTGGGATCAGTAATGGGATGACTATTGCTAATACTTTACCAAGTATTAACTTCGGCTTTACGGCTACGGACATGGATCCGAATGATCAGTATTTAAATGCGAACATTAATTTGTCAACAAGTACGGATGGGACTACCTTCAGCCCTTATCAAACGGTTCAACAGTTTAGCTCTCAAGATCCTGATTTAACCAAAAGGGTAAAAAGTGCTGTTCCTCAAGCTGTAAGTCTGAATACAGTCAACAATGCTAATCCGCCGATTACAGCTTACAAAGTACAAGTAGTGGTAACCGACAATGAGGGGGCTCAGGTTTCTAGCAAGGAAATTATGATTAATAGTGTTAACGACCCGCAGGTTACTCCTCAGAGTCCTAATAACTTAGCTTGTTTAGTGGGGGATACCCTGCCGATTCCTGTTACAGTGTCAGCAACACAAACAGGGCTAATTGAAACTTTTAAAAATATTAATCTGCAGGGTATTAAGACAAATCCCAGCGGAGTTACCACGACGGTTATAAGTAGTCGCGCAAATGATTATCCCGATATCACCTTTACACCCGCTCCTTCTTGGAGTGCCAAATCAAATAATTATTCAGTTACTTTTAACGACGTAGGAACAAACAAAATCCAGAGTAAGTTGAATTATACTGCCTATACTGGAACTTCACAGACTGGTATCGCAAGGGAAAATGACCAGACATTTAGTGTTCAAGTTGGATCCGGTAAGATTGATGTTCAAGTGCTTGATTCGGGGAACAAGGGTCTGACGGGCATACCCGTAGTCATTAGCGGACCTTTTCAAAATGGAACCACGAATACTACTGGTGCAAGCGGCAGCGCCTCATTTACGGGATTGGGTAGTGGTAATTACACGGTAACGCTAAATGTTCCGAATGGGTATACCTTTAGCGGAAGCACTAGCCAAACTGTTAGCCTGTCCGCAAGTAGTCCTGCCCAAAATATCATGTTCACGCTAAATCAACTAATATCAACGATCAACCCAACTACGGCGACATTTGATAAGAACACAGCTAATACAACGACGGGACACTATGCGGATATCCCTGTGACGATGACATTGAACGGAAGCAGTCTAACTTCCATCACGAATGGGAGCACCACCTTGAATCCAGGTAGCGACTATACCGTCTCGGGGAGCAATGTCACACTCAGCAAAACGTACCTGTCGACGCTGCCGACGAGCGAGAACCCCACGAACCCCACGAACCTTACCTTCACCTTTAGCAGTGGGAACACGCAGGTACTGGCGATCACGGTAATCGACAGCACGCCGACGAAGTTAATTTCAAATTTAAGTATCACAACGCAAGCGGGCGCTCATCATATTTATATATTACCAAATGTTCCTATTCAGGCGATTATTGGGCTTGATCTGAGTAGGAAAGCAACGTACCTAACAATGGATTTTAGTAAAAGCAACGTGAATGTAACGCTTTCTAATCTTTATTGTTATTGTGGTCATACGCGGATTAGCTTTAGTATTGATCCTAACGACCCGAAAAAATTGATTCCTAGTGATTCAACTACTTTTTTTCCAGGCGGAACCTATACCTTTAATGCTCTTATCACAGAAGCAAATACAAACTTAATCATAGAATCGACTGCGACAGCTCAGGATGCCGCGGCTCCAACATTTATTGATGCTACTGATGCCGAGTCTTCGTCGTCGTTAGGAATTAATATAGGAACGGCTCCACTATTGCACTAATGGAAATGCGCTATTCTGTTTAGTATGTCCAGAAGATATAAGTGAGAAAAGACCTCCCGTAAGTTTGAGTTGCGCCAACAGAGAAGAGCAAAACTTCAAACTACGGGAGGTCTTTGATGTAAGTGCACTATGCTTGTAGCAAAATAGTAATTTTGTTTCTGAAATCAATACCGATATGAAGGATGATATTATGACCATGTACTGTATTGGTTTTATTTTTGGCCTTATAATGGGTTCTTTTCTAAACGTGTGTATATACCGAATCCCACGTGGGGAGTCAATAGTAACTCCTCCGTCACACTGTCCTAACTGTGGAACTCGACTGACGCCATTGGACCTTATTCCGCTCTTAAGCTACTTGGTTTACCGTGGAAGCTGCCGCTACTGTGGCCTGAAGATATCTCCAAGGTATTTTTTAGTTGAATTTCTAACCGGAATTGTCTCTGTAGCCTTGTTCTTAAAATATAGTCTGACAGTGGACTTTGGGGCATTTTGTTTTTTGATGGCTATCTTAATTGGAGTATTTTTTATTGATCTTGAGTACCAGATCATCCCTAATGAACTTGTACTGGTAGGGATGATAGGTGGAACGATACTTTTTTTCTATAACCTCTTTAGGCCAGTTCTTATTTATCATGACCATCTTTGGTGGAATCCATTACTAGGACTTGTTTCTGGCTCGGGCTTTCTCTTAAGTGTTGCGTTCCTTGGCTCCCTTCTTTATAAGAATGAAGAGGTCATGGGTATGGGGGATGTGAAACTATTTGCCCCTATTGGGTTATTTCTTGGTTGGAGAATGACGTTGCTCGCCCTATTTATTTCAGTCGTTCTCGGAGGAATGTCTAGCCTGTTGTTAATCCTACTTGGAAAAGCAAATAGGAAAAGCATGATCCCGTTCGGACCTTTTATAGTTATCGGTGTATTTATAACTGTTATGTGGGGCTGGTATATACTGCATTGGTATGTGAGTACATATTTTTAGTAGTTTCATGGGTGATGATTCGATTGAGAAGACACTGAGGTCGGCTTACTATACGACCGAGAGTTCGCTAAATAAGCGGAGGGATGATGATGGCATTAGTCTTGAGTTTTATTATCAGTTTGCTAGGCTTCGCCTATTTAGCTTATGGAAAAAATACCTTTGATTTTCTCTTTATTGTAGTTGGGCTGTTATTAATGATTTATCCTTATTTTATACAAGACATAGCTACTTCTGTGATCATTGGAGTGCTCCTAGTGTTAGCACCATTTGTTCTAAAAGCAGTAATATAGTGCGATAAACATCCACCTTTCCAACGTGACCAGGAAAGTGGTGTGTTTATAATTTCCGTGGAAAAGCACAATTCACCCCTCTTACGCATAGTTATTAGAACAACGACAATGTGCAAAAAAGGGGTGGAGAAGATGTTCGTGGAACTATTTTTTGTCAGTATGGCGCTCTCTGTTCTTAAGGGAGTTTCTTTACTGGTCTCGTATATCAACAACAATGCCTTTCCCCAGCCCTTGAATGAGCGGGAGGAAGCGCGCTGTTTGCGAATCCTAAGTGAAAGTAAAACAGAACCGTTTACGCTAACCCGTGAGGTTGAGCAAGCGCGTAATACCTTAGTGGAGCATAATTTGCGGTTGGTTGCCCATCTGGTCAAGAAGTTCGACGGAACAGGAGAAGATGCTGACGACCTAATTTCTATCGGCACCATAGGTTTAATTAAAGGGATTAACACCTTTGATCCGGGTAAAGGGACAAAACTTGCCACCTACGCAGCAAGATGTATCGAAAATGAGATTTTAATGTTCTTGCGGTCTCTGAAAAAATCTCGGGGTGAAGTGTCAATTTATGATCCAATCGGTATGGATAAAGAAGGCAATGAGATTTCTCTGATTGATGTTCTCGGTTCGAATGAAGAGGATATTTCCATTAAAGTTGAAAATGAGGCAGAGCAAAAGGCTTTGCTAGAACTCGTAAAAACCTTGAACAAGAGGGAAAAAATGGTGCTTCAGTTGCGTTATGGGTTAATGAACAGTCCGAAAAGGACACAACGGGAGATTGCCAAGATGTTGGATATTTCGCGTTCGTATGTTTCGCGTATTGAGAAAAAGGCCATTCAAAAGTTATTGGAAGAGATGGGGAAGATTGATTCAAATAAATAAGTCCTCTACTTGCTCTCACGGCATTCTCTAAGGTATAATTATGAAAAAGTTCTGCACTTTGGAGGGTTCAATGTTTGAGTATTTTCGCCCCACACTTCAAGCTCCTTCACTCGATCTTATTTCGGTAGAACAACTTGTTCGGGATGGCATCAGGGGGCTCATTATCGACTTGGATAATACTATGACCCCATGGAATGATGTTAATGTAGGCCCTAAAGTGGCGGAGTGGTTTAAAAAGGTTAAGGACGCTGGAATTCAGGCGTGTGTTGTGTCAAACAATAAAAAGCGTCAGCGCGTAGCGGTTGTTGCAGAACGGGTCGGAATTCCGTTTGTATTTCGGGCGACAAAGCCACGCAGAAAAGCTTTCAAAGCAGGAATGGATCTTCTGGGAACTGGGCAAAGAGATACGGCTGTCATTGGAGATCAGTTGTTTACGGATATATTGGGTGGAAATCGTCTCGGCCTGTATACAATTTTGGTCACCCCCATTAATGACCACGAGTTTATAGGAACACGCTTTATGCGTCGTGCGGAAAAATTGCTGGTTTGGATGATGAAACATTTTACCTCGGTGAAACCATTTAGCCCAAAAATACAATAAACAGTAAGGGAATGGCCTGCCATTCTCTTTTTCACATAAACTGTTAAGACGGTCCAGGGATATTGACCAAACATGTAAAGGAATGTTATAAAATGGAGAAACACTATGCAGTGATTGGGGATCCGATTGAACATTCGCTTTCCCCAGGGATGCACAATGCTGGGTATGCCGCCTTGGGGGTTAACGCGGAGTATCAACGTTTTCACGTTAAGCCTAGCCAATTGGCGGAAGCGGTAGAAGGTCTTTGTGCCCTAGGGTATTCAGGCTGGAACGTGACTCTTCCGTATAAGGAACACATCATTCCCTTGCTTGATTCACTGACCCCTGAGGCTAAGCGGGCTGGGGCTGTGAATACGGTGAAAATCCATGAGGGGAAGAGGATAGGACACAATACGGACGGCACTGGATTTATTCGATCTGTGGAAGGTCATCTTAATGGATTTAAGGGAAAAAACGCGGTTCTTCTTGGGGCAGGTGGAGCGGCAAAAGGGATTGCCTTGGCTCTGGCTGAGCAAGGGATGAACCTGCATATCCTTAATCGGACGCGGGAAAAGGCGATGGAGTTGGTAGAGTTGATTAAGCACTCGGGAGGAACGGCAACTTTAGGGGAGTTTGCTCCGGGGGATTGGCTTACAGACGTCGACCTTTTAGTGCAGACAACTTCGGTGGGGTTACACGATGAGCCGTTTCCATTTTCTATTGATGGGATTTCATGCCAAACACTGGTTGTAGATATCATCGTTAACCCTAGAGACACGTCTTTATTGAAGGAAGCAAAAAAACAGGGATGTCGTACGCTAAACGGACTGGATATGCTTCTCTATCAAGGGACTTTGGCCTGGGAGTTTTGGCTTGGGGGACAAGCTCCGGTAGAGGAAATGCGACAAGCTTTGAAAAAACAGCTCTTACAAAAGATGTTTTATAAAGGTTAAATAAGGGTCAAATAAAGGTAGAGTTAAGTATGAAGAGAGATGAGCGGGCGAAGGGCAATGATCGAGGAGTTACTTTGCTGGAAATGTTGCTTGTTTTAGTGCTTTTAGCAGGCGCGGGTTTCGTTCTGCTTATTAAGCTTCCGGTAAACCTCGAAAGGGAACGTTTGGCCTTCGCGACGACCCAATTATTGGAGGATATACGGGATACTCGGCAGGCTGCCCTGGCAGAGAATACTTGGTATACGATCAAGTTTTATTATCAGGCCGGGGATCAGCATTATCAGATCTTTCGGCAAGGGACAAGGGTTAAAGACGTGTATTTTAAAGAGGGTATCCAATTTTTTGGTAGCGCTCAAGATTTATCCTTTAATGCCATGGGGCGAGGTGGGGGATCAACCATTATTTTAACAAATTCAAAGGGTGAGCGTCGGAACATCATCGTTGCCCCTGTGGGCATGCGCATAAGAGAAAATTAAAAATGACAGGAACTTAGGTTAAAGAGTTCCGTACCGACAATTTCTGATGAGACTTTCCTTTAGCTTTTTGAGGAGATATTAATAAGATTACAGGATAGAGAGAAGGGATACTATAGTGCGTTTTTTAACGGCAGGAGAATCACATGGTCAGAAATTAGTGGGTATCATTGAAGGACTTCCGTCTGGAATGAGAATCTCCAAGGATAGAATCGATGAAGCCTTAAGACAACGTCAACAGGGTCCTGGACGAGGCGGGCGAATGGCCATTGAACAAGATGAGATTCAG
>JAJYAS010000513.1 GCA_021779415.1 Bacillota bacterium | reverse complement strand
AAATCATATTTTTGTTTTTCATGCCCTCTCACCTCCTCACAAAGCTTCTTAAGCCGCCTGGCAAAAATAACAATACTAGGATAAACATGACAAGTCCAACAAGGTCTTTATACCCCATAGAAATGTAGGTAGCGCCTAAGGATTCTGCAGTACCTAGGATTATGGCTCCTACGATTGCTCCCATAGTACTTCCCATCCCGCCTAGAATTGTAATAATAAATGACTTTGCATTGAACAACTGCCCTACATCTGGATATAAGTAAAAGATTGGTAACAATAAAGATCCTCCTGCGGCAGCAAGAGCAGAACCGATTCCAAAGGTAATTACCGTAATTTTCGAAGCATTTACACCCATGTATACGGCTGCATCTCGGTCCTGGGCTGTGGCCCGGATAGACTTACCTAAGTCTGATTTCGTTAAAAATAGATGGAGTAGCGTTGTAAAAGCTATGGCAATGAAAAACCCAATTAACATTGGTACACTAATTGACATATCAGCTACGAAGATTGTATTAGAAGAGTACCCAGTGGCAACTGATCGATAATCGGACTTAAAAATCAGGCGGGCTATCTCGGTCAACACTAACATTATTCCAATAGTAAGCAAAACTTGATTTTGAGGGAGTATAGACTCAACTTTAACTAAAATATTAATCATATATTTTTGTATGAGGCAACCTAATAAAAATGCGACAAACATTGCCACGAACATACCAAGATACGGATCGAGACCAAATTGTTGAAAACAAACGTAGGTCACGTACATTCCTACCATGACAATTGCTCCATGGGCCAAGTTAATGATTTTCATGACTCCCATAATCAATGTCATACCAAGAGCAATTAAAGCATACATAGACCCTAGTAAGACACCGGAAACAACTGATTGGCCAAATAACACCATGTATTTTCCCCCCCACAAATGCAAGATCTTCTTATCTGTCCCAAGTAGGCAAGTGGAAGAAAACTAACGCTCTTCCACTTGCTCAACAGATCTAGGAATTCTTAGGCTACTTTCTATCCTTCCAATTAGGAACTGGGTAGATATATGGAGCCGATTTAACTTTATCCGGCCAAATAACTTCTAAATTTCCCTTCTGCCATTGCACGACATAAGAATAAGGTTTGTTTTGATTCGTATAACCTTCCCAATCTTCAAACTTGATCGGGCCCATAACAGTCATCAGATCGGTCTCTTTGAGCGCCTTTTGGATACCTGTATTGGTAAAATCTTTTGCCCTATTCAGCGCATCGACAATGATGTGCATGGTTCCAAAGGCCTGAGCTCCATGATAATCGGGTTCTTTACCAAATTTTTTCTTATAATTATCAAAATATTCCTTAGCACCTGGCCAAGTGACACTAGGTACCCATAGGGTGCTGGAAGCAATATAATCCGAGGCCTGACCTGCGTTTTCTTTAAACTCGGGCAGTGTATAACCAGCACCTCCACCGACAAATAGTTTTGTATTGAAATCGAGTTCTTTCGATTGTTTGACGATCATGGAAGCGTCCATCAGATATGAAACTGCAAATACCATATCCGGATTGGCATTCTTGACCTTTGCCAACATTGGCTTAAAGTCTATAGCTCCCGCCTCATAAGGTTGATTATAGACGATTTTTATCCCTCTTTTATCCGCTTCAGTCTTAAAGCCTGCGGCTGACGACTTACCAAAATCTGTGCTTTCGTAGATAATTGCAACGGTCTGTGGTTTGATGACCTGATCCATCATCTCCCATAGGGAAATAGTGTATTTACTTGATGGGGCGGCAGTTCCCCTGAAAACCCATTTCCAACCCTTTTTAGTGATGTCGTCTGCTGATCCGGTAGTGATCAGGAAAGGCATGCTCATGGACTGAGCTGCACCGGCAATAACGTTTGTTGAGGCACTACTGTATGCACCGCTTAACATAGCAACCTTGTCCTGGTTAATAAGTTTTTCAGTTGCCGATTTTGCAACGTCTTGCTTACCTTGATCATCTTCAAACATCAGTTTGATTTCTTTACCGCCAATGGTTGTCTTTCCTTTAGCCTTAAGTTCCTCAAAAGCCATTTCAAAGGAGTTCTTTTCCATGGCCCCGAAAGTTGCCTCGCTTCCAGTTAATGGTAAAATAAGCCCCACCTTGATAACTTCCGCTGTTGTCGCAGTTTTCTGAGTTCCTCCACAACCAACTACAGTAACCAAAAGACCAGCAATTAAGACAGAAGCAGTTAATAAACGCCATTTAGTTTTTTTCAATTAACCCATCCTCCTCATATAAATTTTTTTATAGACAAAGAATATCAATGTATAGAAAAGTCACCCCCCTTACCTCATTAAAATAGATCAAAGGTGAATTTATCATAGCCCCAACCTCACCTCCCCAAATCCATCCTTTAACTATTTCCATACTGTTCACTCAATCTTTTCACTTCGTTAAGAAAGTCTACACTATTCTCTTGGGCAAATTTTGAATATACCAAAGAAAAATCCTCCTTCCAAATACTTCTTTCCTTACTATTAAGTGTGTATATTTTGATCTTATTCCGTATTTGTAGTTCTCTTAATTGTTCCTCGTTTAACTCTTTTGCTTTAACCCTCTCCCATAGAGTCACTTCTTCCAAAGTTTGTTCAAGAAGTTCTCGAGCATGAGCAGGTAGTTGATGCCAGAATTCTTCGTTTACAATGACAGCGTAGCCCATAAATCCATGTTGGCTAAGGGTCAAATAATTTTGTACTGTGTCAAATTTTTTTGAATAAATATTGGAAATTGTGTTCTCCTGACCGTCAACCCTTCCTTCTTCTAAAGACTGATAAACATCATTAAATGGTAGAAACAGGGCGTCAGCACCAAAAGCATGAAATTGCTCTTCTAAAATTCCCTGAGACATGATCCGAAAACGCAACCCTTCTAAATCTATAGGTTTAATAATAGGATGAACATTATTCGATATGTGTTTAAAGCCGTTATCCCACATCACCAATCCCTTCATATTTTTCTGATTTAATTGAGCAAATAACGTCTTACCCAGCGGTCCATCCATTATTTGATGAACACTTTCTAGATTAGTAAACAAATACGGAAGATCCCAGATTTGCCATTGAGGAAATAATTGGGAGACTTTAGAGGTTGTCGGAGCAATCATTTGCACATCTCCCCTGCTCAAGGCCTCAAATTCCTCTCCGTCTTTAAACAATTGAGAATTTGGAAAAACTTGAACTTCGATTGATCCATTTGATCGCTCCCTAATTAGATTCGCAAAACGTATTGCTGCAAGACCCTTGGGTGTATTTTCCTCAACGACATGAGAAAATTTAATGATAATCTTTTCCTTTTTATTGACTTGTTGCCCATCGATGACTCTGGTACCGCACCCAGATAAGCCAAGAACAACAATCAGGAGGATAATAAAAATCCACTTTTTTCCATTCATGGTGTTAGTGCCCCTTCAAGACTTCATTATATGAATATTATTACTTTACAATATTTTCTGATAATTCTCTATATTTTGGTCCTTTTGATATTAATGGTCTTATTGGTCTAAAAAGGTTCTACTTTCTGAATAGTAAAAAAGTTGTACCCTAAAGTACAACTTTGTATTTATTGATGGGTCTACCTACAGCCCCATATTGTGTCTCTAACAATACTCGGTTTATTTTTTCTAAATACTCTAAATACCTGCGCGCAGTAACACGTGCTAAACCCACTCCTTCTGCGACTTCTTCTGCGGATAGCCCCACTTGGCTTTCTTTAAGAAAATTAAAGACTTGTTGCAACGTGATTTCTCTCAATCCTTTGGGTAACTCCTCACGAGTCCG
>JAJYAS010000512.1 GCA_021779415.1 Bacillota bacterium | reverse complement strand
GTTAATCGTAATGATTTTAGACAAACTTGAACACCTCCTATAGATACTCATTTTTTCTCTTAAAAAAACCTATGCATGTCTCCTTGTAGACATGCATAGGTTTGGAAAAATATTTACTTATTTTTTTTTTCTCGTTCTTGATAAATCTGATGACGAATATCATTGTGGACGGTTAAGCGGAAGATTCTTGAGGACTGAATGATGCGTGAGGTTGTTCGTACTCCTAAATAGTCTTCCATTTCATCAAGCGAAAGATTTGAAGTAATTACTGTGGGAAGTTGTTCGTTCATGCGATAATTTATAATGGAATAAAGTCTATTTCGCGTCCAATCCGTATAATTATGAGCACCTAAATCATCGAGAATAAGAATGGGTATTGTGCGGGCAGTATCCAATAAATCAAGCTCATTGATATCTGACTTATAGGTTGCCCTTAACTCATCCAAAAGATCAGGAACTATCAGAAAAAGTACTCGCAATTTAGATTCTATTAGTTTATTGGCAATAGCGGCTGCAAGAAATGTTTTCCCTGATCCAACCGGGCCTGTCAGCATGATTCCAAGACCATGGGGATTATGTTGACATTCTTCAACAAATAGTTTGGAAGCGTTGAATGCCCTTATTGCCCCCTCTCGGTGCGCTTGATCCTCAATTTCAGTAATATAATAATCAAATTTAAACTTTTCAAAGCGACAATTCAATAACTCTCGAGAGATCCTCGCATGGCGAAATTGATTTTCTTGTTTTTTAACCTTCATACAACTACATGGATAGGCTATATCTCCCTCAAGATAAATACCTCGATCTTGGCAAATCGAGCACTTCACAGAATCCGAGGGATTTAGAGCCGGAACGTCGTTTACAAGGTTATTGGACTTCAAATTGGGGTTGAGTATTTTTGTGGATATATCCCTATTATTTAAGATATCTTTAACACGTTTCATTTTAGATATCCTCCTCAAAATCAAAAAAGACCTTAGTAATTAGAGATAAAAGTTATCATATTTATTGTTAGTCGTTGTTTTACGTGGCTGACCCTTGGGTTTAACATATTTTTTATCTTGACGAGACTGAAAATATGCATCTTCAACTTCAATCTCTGCTCGAGTCTTAAGTCCCTTTTTTTCCCATTCTCGAAGTATGGAGTCTAAATACCGAAAATTTCGAATTCCTGCACTTACACCCCTTCTTAAAGCCTCAATTATCAACTCTTCAGAAAAATGGGATGACAACCAACGGTCGAAATTTTGACATTCTAATTGTGTTAACGGACGACCCAGTTCTTGTTCAAAGGTACGAACTAAGTTTTCCATTGGCGAATTAGGTTGAGTTGATATTAGTTGGGGAGTAGTTTGATTTTGTTTAAGTGCACGTTCCTCCTCCAACTGTTGAGAACGTTCAATTGCCCAAAATTCAGCTAGCTCATCGATAAGACCTACAAGACTATAACTATTACACCACTTCGTCTCAGTAGAATTCCAGTATCTCTCAATCTTAAGTAATTTTCGCTCCACTAGCCGTCCCACGCTCTCTTCTATATCAGAGGTTGAAGCAGTCATTCGGCCGGTTAAAGTGGCTATTGAAGGATAAGGATTTGATTCGGCTTCACAAAGAATTTGAATCAAAACCATCATCTCAAGATCATTTAAACCTATTTCTTTATAATGTGTTAATAAATATTTAGGAATTGAAACGACACCTGAAAAGAAAAGAGCTTGTGTAAAGCTCCCATAAACACTGACATTATTCATCTCTGTCACTCCCCATGTTCTGTAACACACTTCTTTTTGACAAAAGCTATCTATATCTCCCAATATGTATTCCATTTTTTGGCAGGTGAATCAAGCTTCTATGGCGTATATAGTTTCAGGTGAACTCAATAATAAGGAGGTAAATTATGGACTTTCAAGAACAACTGATTCAAATCGTTAATAAATCGGGGGCCCACTCGGCTTGGGGGGTTAAACATTGTTTTAGAGTATATCATTTGGCTAAAGAACTTTCAAGTCACTTAACTCTTGACGATGACGTTCTATATACAGCCGCTTTGTTACATGATATTGGGAAATATCCAGCTTATGCCAAAAAAAATATTGACCACGCATTACGCTCCAAAGGGATTACAGCCAATATCTTGCCACAAATGATGTTTCCACTTCTCAAAATACCAAAGGTTTTAGACGCAGTAGAAAACCACATGTACTATTCGGAACCTGGTCGTAGTGATGAAGCAGTCTATTTACGGGAATCCGATATATTAGACAATTTAGGGAACATAGGCTTAATGCGATTATTCAGTTTGGTCGGACAAGATGAATTAATACAGACTCCTGAAGATGCCATCGAAAGAGCTCGCCTTTTGGCAGATGCTCTTCCTGACAAAGTCTCGACAAAAGCAGGTAAACGTTTAGCCGTGAAGCGACGTGAGGAAACGTTACGCTTCTTGGCTGGTATAAAACGCCAAACGTCAGAATATGCTTGGCTTTAATAGTTATTTCTAATGTCGCGTTTTACGTTCTTCTTCAAGCGATCTGGACATGCCGTCAAGGAGGTTGATCACTCGTTCTAAATCTCCAGTCCGTTGACCTTCATTGATAAGCTGTTTGAGTTGGTTTCTAAGCCGTCCATAAGCCCTATTGATATTTATGCGTGATAGGTTAGTTCTTGTCTTTCTGTCTTTACTGTGAGTTTGCCTACCAGTAGAAGGAATTGATTTAGAAAACTGTTGGTGAAAAGCAATCGGTTCCATTTCTTGGTTTGTATTTTGAGGTTCAAAGGATAACCAAGGTTTTGGAGCTGAAGACAGAACCATTTGTCCTGACTTGAACTCAATTGTATCTCCTAATTGAGGAATAATTGGATTCTTATTAAACAGCTCCAATATTTTTTGGGAAAAAATTGTTTGGGATTCTAATTCACCGTGTACCAAAATAATTTGTTCGGCTTTTTTCCCTAGATAAGAAAGCCAGTGGAGCAATTCAGCTTGGTCCGCATGCGCCGAAAGCCCGTCCATGTGATTGATACGGGCCTTAACCGCTACTTTCTCACCATGTATGGTAACAATTTCTGCACCATCTGAAAGAAGCCGACCGAGAGTCCCTTGTGCCTGATACCCAACAAATAATATGGTAGCATTATTACGCCAAAGATTGTTTTTAAGATGATATTTTATCCGACCTGCATCAGCCATGCCACTAGCGGCAATAATAATGGACCCACCTTCAATCTCATTTAGAGCCATTGAATCGGCAGCGGTCTGACTAAAATGGACGTTAGGCATTGTTAAAGGACTACCGCCCTGACTAATTAAGTCTTGTGTTTCTTGATCAAAGTGGTTTGTGTTTTCTTGAAATATCTTAGTTGCAGCAATGGCTAAAGGACTATCTATATAAACTGGTAAAGTAGGTATGCGATGTTCGTTCTGCAATTTTCGAAGATAAAAAAGTAAATCTTGAGTACGTTCTATTGCAAAAGCAGGAATAATTAAATTTCCTCCAGCTTGATGTGTTGTACGAATTGTTTCAGCAAGCTGTTCTAAGCGATCTGTTTTTATTGTATCTGAACCTTCGGAATGAAGACGGTTTCCGTAGGTAGTTTCCATTATAACAATGTCCGCAGCATTAATAATACTAGGATCTTCAATATAGGGTTGGTTTATATTTCCAATGTCACCCGAAAAAACAATAGTTTTTGTAAAATCTTGTTCTTTAACATAGATTAACACATGAGCGGAACCCAAAATATGACCTGCGTCATAAAATTCAAATGATAACGTTGGAATTAAATCAATTAGTTTATGATAA
>JAJYAS010000511.1 GCA_021779415.1 Bacillota bacterium | reverse complement strand
GCTTCGGTTTTGGAAAATAGGAGACGTTGGTTAAATCTATGGGGAGTTTCTTGGTCTGAAGGGGTAGTGGGTGAACAGGTTCATGGGACGAATGTGCTATGGGTCAATAAGGAAAACGGAGGTCAGGGAATTCGGGAATCGAGGACTGCAATTCCTGCCGTTGATGGGCTCGTGACTCAAAGCAAAATCGGACTGATGGCATTTTTTGCAGACTGTGTCCCTCTTTTCTTCTATTATCCAGAGCTTAAGGCAGTTGGGATAGCTCACGCTGGCTGGAAAGGCACTGCTCAGAAGATTGGGCAGAAGGTTATAGAGCGTTTTGAAGAGGCTGGAGGGCGAACAGAGGAAGCTTGGGTCGCAATTGGTCCAAGCATTGGACCGTGCTGTTATTCGGTGGATGAGCGTGTAGCTGTGCAGTTTCGAGCGAATTTCGGTGAGACACCGTTTTTACAAAGGCAAGAGGATGGGCATTATCTCCTGGATTTATGGGAGGCCAATCGTATATTGCTCCAGGAAAAAGGGGTTCGTCCAGAAAACATCGAGGTGGCCTCGATCTGTACAGCGGACAATCCTGAATGGTTTTTTTCCCATCGACGGGATGGGGCTCGGACAGGACGGATGGCAGGGTGGATAAGGTGCCAAGGGCGGGGAGAGGAGGGATTAGGTGGCTACAATTTTAGTGGTTGATGATGAGGAACCGATTCAAGAACTCCTCAGGTTCAATTTGGAAAAGGAAGGGTATAAAGTTTGTGTTGCCAAGGATGGGCAAGAGGCCTTGGAACGTGTGGAAAAGGAACAACCAGACCTTCTTGTACTTGATGTCATGCTTCCGGGGATGAGCGGTGTAGAGGTCTGTCGAAGGTTACGTCTGATTCCGAAGTATCAACAGACTCCTATTATTATGTTAACAGCTAAGGGTGAGGAGATTGACAAGGTTTTAGGACTTGAGCTTGGGGCTGATGATTATATGACTAAACCATTTAGTCCACGTGAATTGTTAGCTCGAATCAAAGCCTGTTTGCGCCGTCTAAATAATTCGACGGAGGAAACGGATGTTCAGATTGTTCGAGGAGAATTGAGGATTGACGTAACTGGGTTTCAGGTCCAAGTTCGGGGAGAGGAAATCGAGTTGACACCCAAGGAATTTGAACTTCTGCGCGTGTTTGCGACTCATCCGAGAAAGGTATATTCTCGGGACGAGCTCTTGGAACGAATTTGGGGGTATGAATATGACGGAGATACCCGAACGGTTGATGTTCATGTGCGTCACCTGCGTCTGAAAGTGGAAAAGGATCCTTCCAACCCTGAATACATTGAGACCTTACGCGGGATTGGCTACCGGTTTAAAGGGTAAACGCACATGAGTATTAAATGGCGCTTAACCGGACTTTTCTTAGGAATGACAGGGCTAGCCCTACTACTGTTTTGGGTTGGACAGAGCGCTAGGCTTGGACCTTCTGGGCTGCAGATTGATTTTGGGGTTGTCTTTCTTGCTCTGTGCTTTCCAGTCGTGGCCGTTTATTTATACTCCAGTCAACTATCTCGGCGACTTGAAAAGCTTCATCTAGCCACGCAGCGGATTGCCGGAGGAGATTTTGAAAGCATTGATTATTCCGATTCGACAGATGAAATCGGGGAATTTACGGCACAACTCAATAGTCTTTCACGCCATGTCCAAATGATTGTTCAAAATGGGACCCAGGAAGCACAAAAGATGGAAGCCATTTTGGCAGGCATGCAAGAAGGGGTTGTGGCGGTTGATCAAGTGGGACGGGTCGTTTTGGTGAATGCTGCAGCCGAGAGGATTTTTGAACGAAAAGGAACGGAACGCGAATTAAACTATCTGTTGGAGCTGACGTATGATTCTGAATTAGAGCATTTAATTCGCAAGGTGCTTTCAGGGCAACCTTCAGCTACCAGAGAAATGCATATAGCTCAAAGGACGGTTGAAAGTCAGGTAAACCCTATTTCAAGTGAGCAGGGGCAACCAATAGGTGCAGTGATTGTCTTCCATGACGTGACTGAGTTGCGACGACTCGAACAAATGCGGACAGAATTTGTGGCAAATGTTTCTCATGAATTAAGAACTCCGTTGACCTCTATAAAAGGGTTTGTAGAAACCCTCTTGGACGGTGCAGCAGATGACCCTTCCTTGAGGAATCGATTCCTTAAAATTATTCAAGCAGAAACTTTGCGCTTGCAACGTCTTATTGAAGATCTGCTGACCTTAGCGCACATCGAAGGACGGGAGAATCGGGTTGGAGTGAGTTCTGACAAAGTGAGCTATGCTCATAAAGCTTATGAAAAGATCAAACCGGTAATTGAAAGTTTTGCCCAGGCCAAAGGCATAAAAGTGGAGGTTGATCTTGCAGACGATTTACCGCCGATTTTAATAGGAGAAGATTTGCTGAGTCAACTTCTCTTGAATTTGCTAGAGAATGCAGTGAAATACACTGCAGAGGGGCGCGTATGGCTTCATGCACGAGTGAATGAGGAACAGATTCGCCTGGAATTTGGAGATACGGGTTGTGGCATCCCCGAAGAGACTTTGTCGCGAATCTTTGAGCGTTTTTATCGAGTGGACAAGGCTCGATCGCGTGAACAAGGGGGAACGGGTCTAGGACTAAGTATTGTAAAACACATTGTGGAAGGCATTGGTGGTGAAATTACCGTTACTTCTCAAATGGGAGTCGGAACCGTCTTTACGTGTGATTTACCACGAGCTTAGTGACTCGTCCAGCTAAAGCTGAAAGGTAGAACTCACACTTATAGAAGTGTGATTCTTAGAATTGGATCACCAAGGAGGGTGTAATGGAGGGGAAACGGAGAAGAATAATCCATGGATTGTTTTGGGGCAGTCTATTCATAGTACTCATCGTTGGAATCCTGTGGTCCTATCGCTCTTATTTTAGCGCGGGGGGGATAAAATTTGCGGTCGCCCAAACAGGAACGATTACCCATGAACGTAAAGTAGCAGCAATTTTTGCCAACCAGGAACTACCAATACTTTCTCCACTCTCGGGAAAGATTCAATTTACTGGTGTTGATGGACAACGTTTTCGGCGTGGTGAGCCTGTGGCAAATGTCAAAGCAGATGGCGCTGCGCCTGGAACTCAACAGGTGCAGGCTACGAATCAATCGATTCAAGCAGGGATGGGGGGGCTCTTTTTTCGCCAAAGTGATGGCTTGGAATCAGTTATAACCACCGAGAACCTCATTTCGATGGATTTGGATAAATTGTTGGCTCTGACGTCCAACGTGAGAACTGCGGGAGCAACGGTACAAGCGGGAGAAGTTGTAGGTGTCATGGTGAATAACCTCCTTCCAACCCAAGCATTCATTGAACTGCCGAGTCTAGATGGGCTCATTGTCGGAAAGTCCCTACGACTAACGACGGGAAATCAAACGGTCAATGCAAAAATTCTGCGCAAGTCAGATAAGCCAATGGGAGTTATCGTTCAGTTTCCATATTATGTAGACGGATCAACGACCAAAAGACATCAAGATGTGACCTGGATCTATCTTCCCCCCACCAGTGGGGTTCTCGTTCCCAAGAGTGCTTTGTGGACGCAAGGAGAGGAACAGGGCATCTTTCTTTGGGGTGAGGGAGTTGTGCATTTTAAGAAAGTGAAAGTCCTTGATCAAGATGACAACCAAGCCTGCATCGAAAATTTGCCGAGTGGTATTCCCGTTGTAACAAACCCTCGTAACGGATTAGAAGGGTTAGTTGCCAATGTAAAAAATATCTAGGTTTTGACTTCAGAAGCAGGAAACGACGAGATGGCGTAGAATTCATTGCGAAGGGGATATTTTGATGTT
>JAJYAS010000510.1 GCA_021779415.1 Bacillota bacterium | reverse complement strand
GGAAGCGAAGCACCCGATTTGCCCCCTTTGATCGAAGAAGTTATTATCTAGGATTAGACAAGAGAACCGTCCCCTTGTCTACTTGTCTATTCATAAAATCCTCCTCCTTACGTATTCTTATAAAAAGAATCCTTAGCAATCGCCTTAGTTGCACTGATGCGCTGACCAAGGATGGCCGAGAGAGCTCTTGGGGAGGGGGATTTTATATATGGTTCGAGAGAAAAAGATTTTTCCTTTAGCAGAGGGAGTGACAACAGCAGACACGTTTGCAGTAATAGGGGATATAGGGAAATTTCAGAAACATAAACATGCTTGGAAGGCTTGGCGGGCTTTAAAAGAGTTTGGCTGTGTTGTCTATCCAGTTGCGGAAGATTTGAAGCGTATCGACGGGAGTAAAGTATATCCGAATTTAGCTCAACTGACGGATAAGGTGACGGTCGTAGTACCGTGCCTGCTTCCGGAGAAACTCAAGGCATTGGTTTCCGACGTTGCATCCTCAGGGGTTAGCAAGATTTGGTTTCAAGAACAGACGTGGACTCTAGAATTCCAACAAGAATGTGACAGAGCAGGGATTGAGGTGATTCGCGGGTGCGTGCTGCGACATAAGAGTCACCTTCCCATGCGCTTTCTGAATCCTTGCTACTGGCACGGCCTAAAAGATGCTAAGGCGCCTTCAAAACGGTGGTATTAAAATTTGGATATCCTCTCCAGGAGAACGACGAAAGATAAGGGGAACGATAATGTTCTGGAAATTATTCCAAGATCTAGCGCTCAATATAAGCCTGATTGTTACGTTGGCTTATCTAATGACTCGAACAAAGTTATTTAGACGTATGTTATTAGGAAAAGCGAATGCGCAGGAAAAGCTTTTCCTAGTTCTGTTTTTTGGGTGTCTGGGGATTGCGGGAACGTATTCTGGGGTGGAAATTAAAGGAGCTTTGGCGAATTCTCGGGTCATAGGGGTGGCTGTCGGTGGGCTTCTCGGAGGACCTCTGGTTGGGATTGCGGCCGGGCTTTTGGCCGGGGGGCATCGCGCACTTTTGGGAGGATTTACTGCGTATGCCTGTGGTATTGCTACGATCTTCGAGGGTGGAATTGCCGGCTACGCAGGGCGAAAATTTTCAGGTCACTTAACTTGGAAGCGATCCTTATTGATTGGTATGGGAATTGAAGTTGTTCAAATGCTCATTATTCTGTTGCTTGCTCGCCCCTATGCTGCTGCTTGGGATTTAGTTAAGGATATTGGCTTACCCATGATTATCATGAACGGCATTGGGATTTCTATTTTCGTGACGGTAATTCATGATTCATTGGAAGAAGAAGAACGAATTGGCGCGGTTCAAGCGCAAAAGGCACTTTATATTGCTAATTTGACCTTGCCCATCTTGCGTTTAGGGTTAACGAAAGAAACAGCACGCAGGGTGGCTCAAATTATTTATGAACAGACGGATGTGGCAGCGGTGGCCTTGACGGATCGGGAACAAATTTTGGCTCATGTTGGAAGTGGTTCTGATCACCATGAAGCCGGTCATGTCATCCAGACACTCGCCACTCATCAGGCTTTGGACTCGGGGGACCTAAAGCTTGCCGCAACTCGGGTCGAAATCGGTTGCGCTGATCCAAGTTGCCCTCTGTTTTCTGCTCTGGTTGTACCACTTCATTTTCAGCAATCGATTGTCGGAACCCTTAAGATTTATAGAGAACGGGCACGAGGGATAAGCCCTGTGGATTGGGAATTTGGAGCTGGTTTAGGTATGCTTTTTTCCACGCAATTAGAATTAGCTACTCTGGAATCTCAGGCGCTTTTAGTAAATAGGGCAGAACTGAAAGCACTGCAGGCTCAAGTAAATCCTCATTTTCTGTTCAATGCGATCAATACTGTAGTCTCATTTTGCCGCACAGATCCGGAAAAGGCGCGCCATCTTCTTTTGCAACTGGGGGATTTCTTTCGCAAGAACCTTAAAAGTGCGGATAAGTTTGTGACGTTACGCGAGGAGTGCGAACATATACGGGCCTATTTGGCTATCGAACAGGCTCGTTTTTCCGAACGGCTTTGCGTGCGTGAGGAAATTACAGATGAAGCCTTAAATTGGAGATTACCTGGGCTAACCCTGCAACCCCTTGTTGAAAATGCCATAAAGCATGGGATTTATCCCATGAGTACAGTTGGTGAGATCGTTATTTCCGCATTTGTCAAAGAAGACATACTGGTGGTTCGGATTGAGGATAATGGGGTGGGTATTCCTGCTGACACGTTAACCCGTATCCAGACTGGGGTCGATGTATCAACTTCTGGACTAGGCATTGGTCTCCAAAATGTAGCACAACGTCTTCTAATTCTTTATGGGAAGAAGGCTGAGTTTGTGATTGAAAGCAAGGAGGGGGAGGGAACTGAGGTTACCTTAAAGATTCCTCCTGCCACGGCAGCAGACCGTTTAGGATTTCTGGAATGAGGGGGAAGGTTCATGCGGGTCATGGTGGTGGATGATGAACGTCCTGCACGGGATGAATTGTGTTATTTATTGCGAGAAATACCCGGAGTGGAAATTGTAGGCCAAGCCAGTACGGGAGAGGAAACGATTCGGAAATTCGGGGAGTGTGTGCCGGATGCAATTTTTCTGGATATTCAGATGCCAGACGCATCGGGGGTGGATGTTGCTCGGGAATTGGCTCGACTTGGGTTTTCTCCAGCTATTGTATTTGCCACGGCCTATGATCAGTATGCGATTGAAGCGTTTGATGTCAATGCGGTGGATTATCTCTTAAAGCCTTTTCGAGAGGACCGCTTAGCAGAAACGGTACAACGTCTAAGTAGGCGTCTCGAGGAGAAGAACCTAGGTGTAGATCGTGGTTTCTTGGCCAAATTAGATCAAATATACACATCATTACATGTGGCGGAGGGGCGTGAAGGAAAACTTAAAATTGAAGAAAATGGGAAGATATGGCTCATTTCCTTTGGAGAAATTCTTTATGCCACAATTGAAGATCGTTCCGTTCGTATTGTAACCCGAGAACGGAGTTATCTCACGAATTATACCTTGACGGAGTTAGAAGGCCTTTTAAAATCATCATTCTTGCGGGTTCACAAAAGTTATTTAGCACAATTAGATCAGATTGATTCCATTATCCCTTGGTTTAATAATACGTATAACTTGATTATGAAGGATAATAGTGAGATTCCTGTCAGTCGCACCTATGTTAAACTGTTTCGTGAACGCATGGGTTTATGAGCCTAAGACTATAAAAGTATTAAAAAACTAAATCAACGCTCGTAAAACTTACACGGGATTTTTGGCGTTTCAGACTTCAAATCCTGTGTTTTTTGTTTCATTTAACACATTAATTCTGAGAGCTTGTATACTAAAAACATAATAAATCTAAATGAATTTAGTATATGGAAAGGGGTTAAAAAAATGAATGCGTTAACTCTCATTATTGCTTCAGCACTTATTCTTATGCTAGGGTATCGTTTCTATGGGGCGTTCATCTCTGCTAAAGTACTAGCGCTTGATCCTAGCACTATTACCCCCGCAGTCCGACTGGAAGACGGACAAGATTATGTTCCGACAAACAAGTGGGTAGTCTTTGGACATCACTTTGCAGCGATTGCCGGGGCAGGACCCTTAGTTGGACCAGTATTGGCTGCCCAGTTTGGTTATTTGCCGGGCGCGCTTTGGATTCTGATTGGAGCTGTGTTAGGAGGAGCAGTTCATGACGCTGTAGTACTCTTTGCCTCTGTTCGTCATGATGGAAAAAGTCTTTCTGACATTGCCAAAGATGAAGTTGGACCGGTCACTGGTTTTATTACTGGGATTGCCAT
>JAJYAS010000509.1 GCA_021779415.1 Bacillota bacterium | reverse complement strand
ATTTTTACGAACATTGGAGGTACTATTGTATTGTTGACGTATATTCTTACTAAATGGAGGTAATTATTTTGTACTATGCCTTCTTGTCCAATGTATTAGTTGTCTTGTTTCTCTGCGGTATTGCCATATGGGTAAACTTATCTCTCAATAAAAAATACTCTCAATACTTATTAGGCATTATGTTCGGACTTATAACTATCTTTGTAATGTATGGTAAAATCATGGTCGCCGAAAGTCGCTTTCACGATTTCCGGCATATTACTCTAACTATGGCTGGATTTATTGGAGGCCCGGTTTCTGCTGCGATAGCTGCTATCATTAGCTCGCTATATCGGTATAATATGGGCGGAACTGGCTCGATGGGAGGCGTAATAGGCATCATCGTTCTCGCTTGTTTCGGAACTTTCTTAGGTAAATGCGTAAAGAGTAAGCAAAATGGGAAGCAAGTAGTCTTTTGGGTTAACATTAGCATCGTCATGGCATGTATTTCTCTATTCATAATAGGCTTTATTCCACCATGGAAGGATGATTCTATAAGAGTTCTTCAAGTTGTCTCTGCTCCTTATTTGATCATTACCCCACTGGCAACGACTATAATATTTAATTTCTATTTCTGGACCAATGAATTTTTTGGTAAAGCATCAATTCTCAATGCGATACTGAATCATAGCACCATGAACTTAATGATTTATGATAATTATGGACCGATTGTGGTCAGTAAAAATCTTAAAATGCTCCATCAATCATCCCGAAAGTTCGAAGAATTGTTTCGATTGACGGACACGGATTTAAGTTGCTTGAATACAACGAAACAGCTTTATAGAGAAATCACGACTGAAGACGAAAGAGACTTTGTCATTGAATTATCAAATTTCCAGATGCCTAGTGGTGGATATGCATGTGTAGCTATTGTTAACGATGTAACTGATTGGAAAAGAGAACAAGAGAAGCTAAGGGGAGCAACCGATAGATTTAGCAAAGCATTTCAGTTGGGTCCCCATATGATGACGATCGTTCGGAAGTCAGACAATCGATATATTGATGTCAACCATCGTTTCCTTGAAGAAAGGAATTTTACCCGTGAAGATGTGATCGGTAAAACTCCTATCGAAATCGGGGTGCCTGAAAGTGAATTAAACCAAATTATGGATATTATTGAAACACAAGGGTCACTTCATAACTATGAAGGTTCAATGGTTTCAAAATCTGGTTCAATCGGTACTATTTACCTTTCGGCTGCAAAAATTGAAATCGACGACCAAGAATGCATTATGTTTGCCTATAATGACGTCACTGAAATGAAACGATTGCAAACAGAAAAAGTTGAACAACTTCAGAAATACTTATTATTGGAGGCGGACCTTTCTCGAAGTAATCGACTAATAGCAGACATTATCAATAGCATGCCCGATAGTTTCTATGTGTTAGATGATCAAGGGAGGTTTATTTTTGTAAATAATCAAGCAGAACATTTATTGCAGAAGCCCCGAGAAATGCTTCTTGGTAAAAATTGTTGGGAATTATTTCCCCAAGCACGAGGAACCCTACTTGAACTCCATTATGAAAAATCAAAGAATGATAGACTAACCTTTACGTTTGAACATAAGAGTATTTTACATAAAGACAAATGGTATCAGATTACTGGTTATCCTTCCCAATTTGGCTTGTCCGTGTATTATAGGGATATTACTGAACAAAAATTGGCACAAGAAAATTTAAATAAATCTAAAGAAGAAACAGTATCAATTCTCGAAAGCATGACTGATAGTTTTTTTGCAATTAATGGGGACTGGAAATTCACTTACGTAAATGGTCCCGCAGAGAAAGCCTTTGGAAAGTCTCGAGAGGAATTATTAGGCAAAAAACTAACCGAAGTTTTTAAGCTCCATGATACCTCGCTCCTAAACTATCAAGTAGCGATGAACGAAAAAAGGTCCATTACTTATGAAGTTGTTTCCGAAATGTTAGACAACACATGGGTAGAGATAAAACTCTATCCAATAGAAAATGGGTTGACTATTTATTTTCAAGATATTTCTAGTCGTAAAAAATCCGAAGAGGAAATGGCTAGACTTGACCGCCTCAACCTTGTCGGACAATTGGCTGCTGGAATCGGACATGAAATAAGAAATCCTATGACTACCGTGCGAGGATATCTCCAACTATTGGGCGTAAAACCTGAATATACAGCTCAGAAATCCACCTTTGAGCTTATGATTTCTGAACTCGATCGTGCAAACTCAATTATTACAGAATTCCTCTCCCTTGCTCAAACAAGACGGACTGAACTGAAATCCCAAAATCTTAATGACATAATCGATTATTTATTTCCTCTTTTAGAAGCCGATGCATTTAATCAAAATAAAGAAATTCGTTTCATTCCGGGAGAGATTCCCAATCTTGCATTAAATGCAAAAGAGATTTCCCAACTAATCCTTAATTTAACCCGCAATGGACTTGAAGCAATGGAGGAAAGAGGTTGCTTGACCCTCGAAAGTAATTTGCTAGATGGCGAGGTCGTATTAATTATTGAGGATGAAGGATGTGGTATTCCATCTGAAAATACTAGTAAGCTTGGGACCCCCTTCTTTACCACTAAAGATAGCGGGACTGGGTTGGGTCTAGCTACCTGCTATAGAATTGTAGAATCCCATAACGCCAAGATCTGTGTCGATTCTAATCCAAGCGGGACAACATTTTATATAACTTTTCCTGTTCCAATTAAGGGAAATGAGCAACAGGAAATGATCGCTTAACGATATCAAAAAACGTTGATTTGAACAGTTACCGCTTATAAGCGATACAAAAACGCTCACCTCGCGGCAAGCCCATTAAATAGACACTCTTTATATAGAAAGAAAGTAACTGCCTTGAACGGTCAATAAAGATGCCGCTTGAACCTGGTGGGGTCTTGGCGGCATAGTATATTTCTGAAACCATCGTCTATTACAGGCTCTTTTTAATAAATCAGCTGCTCGCATTTTGCTTTACAACCCAATTGAATTGTAAGCAATAAAGCCCTCAAAAGCAATCTTCTTGAAGGCTTTATTGCTTACAATTTCGTCATCATCTGTGACTGCTTTCACTTTACAATGCATAAATGACTACAGCATGTATTCAACTCACGGCACATCTCATCAAATCATTTTCTGCCCCATACTTTCACCGTCAGTAACTATTCAATGCCACAACTCCAATTGCAGTCATCATTGCCAGCCCTACGATAATCATACCAACCATAATTATCTTTCTGGAATTGTCGCCACTTAGAATAAACAAATCAGGTTTTTCTTTACTATAAGCAATCTTAAGCTCAGCTCCAACCGGATATTTTTGGCGATTGGAGCTGCTTTGTTCTCTTGCCTGAATTAATCTTCCATCTGAATGATAGTATTCAACAGCCATCGTATACATCGTAATAGTGTTAGGATAATCTGTGTACTCATAATATGCGACCACTTTGGCAGTTGTATTTACCGAATCTCCAAATAATCTATTTTCCCTTTTCAATGAGAATATTCCAGCGATAAAAGTCAGCAACCCCACTATAAACACAATTGAAAAATCATCCATATTAACCATCGCCCATTTCCTTAGTTTAACATCTTCAGTTCTTGCTCATACGGATCTTTCATTTCATATACCTCGCCAGTGCTTTTACTGACGAAATACCAGCCAATATTATCTTGTGATATACTGTCGCCTTGTTTTTCTTCGGTATATACACGGATTATATAACAATCAATCCCGTTCGCTACTTTGCCATTGTCACGATTGGCATTATAATTTCCTTTACCGTCGGGAATCACTTGATCTTCATGGTCAAGTTGAAAAAAATATTT
>JAJYAS010000508.1 GCA_021779415.1 Bacillota bacterium | reverse complement strand
ACAGCTAAAAACTTATGCATTTTCCATCAGCGGTATGGCCTTTCAGGATGTGTGGAATATAGATATAGACAGATTAAAAAACTGTTGCATTCATGTGGTAAGCCCGGATGGTAAGTTAATTCCTTTTTGCGCGTATAATCTCACGGATAAGAATGGACACTCTATTTATCGGAGGGAGAGATAGGGCTTGAACGTTGAAACCACCTCGCTGGAGCCCTGGATAAAGCGCAAAATTACTGGAGACAGCTCAAGCGTCTTAACCCGAAAGCAAATTGAGGACTATCAGTTGGCTAAACTGCAGGAAACGCTTAACTGGGTAACCAATAAAAGTCGATTCTATACTCGTTTGTACAAAGGACTTGATTGTAAATTATCAACGTTTCAAGACCTATTAAAACTACCCTTTACCACGTCTGAAGATTTAAAAGATAATCCCCTGGATTTCTTGTGTGTTTCCCAAAATGATGTCAACAGGATCGTCACCTTACAGAGTTCCGGCACAACGGGGAAACCTAAACGCCTGTTCTTTACTGAGGGGGATCAGGAATTGACCATCGATTTCTTTCAGCATGGCATGTTAACTTTGGTTAAGCCCAAAGATAGAGTCTTGATCATGTTACCGGGGGAAATACCGGGAAGTGTCGGAGATTTACTGCGCTTGGGTTTAGAAAGAGCGGGTGCAGTAGGGATTATTCACGGTCCGGTCACGAATCCAGAGTCAACCCTAGGGCAAATTAGACGAGAGAATATTAATGTTTTGGTAGGAATACCTACCCAAGTATTAAGCTTAGCGAGGTTTAAAGATTCCGAGGGTTGCCCGCCAGCACTGAGTTTGAGAAGCGTTTTGTTGAGTACAGATTATGTGCCCCTGACTATTGCGCAAGAACTCGAAAGGGCATGGGGTTGTAAGGTGTTTAATCACTATGGCATGACTGAGATGGGACTGGGCGGTGGACTAGAATGTGGGGGCTTCTGTGGTTACCACCTCCGGGAAGCAGATCTCTATATCGAAATCATCGATCCCAGTTCAGGGCTACCTGTTGTAGACGGGCAACCAGGTGAAATAGTTTTTACTACTTTGACCAGATCAGCAATGCCTTTAATACGTTATCGTACCGGTGACATGTCCAAGTTTATCCCGGGCCCTTGTGTGTGCCATACGATACTGAAGCGACTGGAACTGATAAAGTCCAGAGACCGGGTTTATATGACCCAGAATGATTACCTAACCATAGCGGACTTCGATGAAGTACTGTTTGCGCTTGACAATGTTCTCGATTTTGAGGTAACTCTAACAGAGGGTAGGCAAGAAAGAGAAAGCCACTTACAACTTGATGTTCAGTTAAAGGGACCTGTTTCCTTCGATGCGAAAAGAAATGTTCAACAGGCCTTAGACAAAATCCCCGTAGTAAGTGAAGCTAGACAGAACGGTAGTTTGAGGGTGTTCCTTTATTTAGTCTCAAACTCTGAAGTGGTATCCAGAAAGAGTACAGCTAAACGACAGATTCAAGACAAGAGAGGGAGTGCCTAATTGTCTTCAGAAGTAGAGAACGAACTGGGTAAAGCTTCCTTAGCTGCTATCATAGTTGCAGCAGGATACTCATTTCGTATGAAATGTTTTAAACCACTCTTAGCGCTGGACGGGTGCACAGTCTTGGAAAAAGCTGTGCACAGTTTTCTGAAGAGCGGGATCGGGGATATCCGTGTGGTGGTTGGGCATCGGGCGAACGAATTGTATCCTGTTTTAGATAGACTAGGGATTCAGACCATCTTCAACCCCGATTTTTCCGACGGAATGTTTTCCTCTGTGACAGCGGGTGTTGAAAGTTTATCACCAGCTGTCCAAGGGTTTTTCCTACTACCTGTCGATAATCCAATCGTGAACCGAGAAACCTTGGATAAGCTTCAAGACAAGTTTTTCACAACACAGTTCGGTATTATCTATCCATCTTATCAGGGAACGAGGGGGCATCCTCCCTTAATTTCCTGTCGCTATGTAAACAAAGTAATGACCTGGAATAAACCGGGTGGAATGAGAGCTTTATTAGAACAGTATGAGCAGGATGCCCTCGAGGTTGAGGTTAATGACCAGGGTATTTTGCTCGATATGGACACACCAGAGGACTACCTGCAGATGCTGAAGTACTGTGGGGATACACGGATCCCCTCAGAAGAAGAATGTTATGCTATAATTAATAATGCTAAAACTAATGTAAGGGTGTTTAATCATTGCAAGCAGGTAGCTCAGCTCAGTAGTGCAATGGGCAGCTACTTAATCAGGGCCGGTAGTCCTTTGAACCTTGACTTAATCAGAGCAGCTGCGCTGTTACATGACTTGGCCAAAGGGAAACCCTGTCATGCTGAGGTCGGAGCCCAAATGCTCCTAAATTATCCAGAGGTAGCGGTAATTGTCGCTGAACATATGGATATTTGCCTGAACCTAGCTGACCAATCCGTAACAGAAAAAGAAATAGTTTATTTGGCAGATAAACTTGTCATAGATGACCAGATTATTTCACTCCAGGCCAGATGCTCAGGGCTCCTGGAGCAGTATAAGAGCAATCAAGAGGTTTCAGGAAAGATTAAGCAGAGAATAAGTAATGCTGAAAGAATTCAGGCTAAAATTGAAAAAATAATTAAGATACCTTTACATCACATATGGAACGTTGATATGGGGGGACAAGGTTAATGGACAAGGAAATATATCTAGGTCTTAAAAAGGCGATCGACCAAAATCTGGATGTGGCCCTGATCACAATAACCAGTGTGCTGGGGTCAACACCCCGTAAGCCTGGAGCTAAAATGTTAGTTTTTGCAGACGGGACGACGGTTGGGACGATTGGCGGTGGCTGTGGTGAAGCCGAGGGTAGACGAGAGGCCCTCAATGTTTTAACAGCTTACACTCCGAAGAACCATTATTTGAATATGACGGCAGACATTGCCCTGGAGGAGGGAATGGTTTGCGGAGGGATCATGGGATTATTCATTGATTATATAGGTTCACAAAGCCCCGTGGAACAGACTAGACTTATTGATGGTTATCTCTCTTACTTAGAAACCTCAAGCCCTGTTCTAGTAACGGTGATAGAGTCGAATGAAGAGCGATTAGTAGGGAGAAAATTGTTCATTAAGAATGATGAAGAGGTTATAGGTGATCTAGGTATAGAAGAACTTACTAGGGTTGCCCTGGAGAATGCCAAAACAGGAGGCAAACGAGGCCAGCCGCTAATAGTTAGTTTGGATTCCCAGTTTGAGCCGTGTGATACATCCGTAACGAAAGCGACGTTTCGGTTTTTGGTGGAGCCCTCGACGACGGTCTCACAATTGTTAATTCTTGGAGCAGGTCATATTGCGCTTCCCCTCGCAACCATGGCTAAAATCGTTGGATATGAGGTTACTGTCGTCGATGACCGTCTATCTTTTGCGAATTCGAATCGGTTTCCCACAGCCGATACGATTATATGCGATGAGTTTGAACATGCCTTAGATGGGCTAAATATCAATTCACAAACCTTTGTAGTTATTATTACTCGTGGGCATCGCTACGACAAAATATGTCTGCGCAAAGTGATTAATCTACCAGCTGCCTATATTGGCATGATCGGCAGTCGTAGAAGGGTTAAAGCTTTGCTTGCTGAATTGGAGGAGGAAGGTATCGCGAGTGAAACGTTGCAAACGTTGTATTCACCGATCGGTTTAAAAATTGGAGCAGAAACTCCTGAAGAAATAGCTGTAAGTATTCTCAGTGAGCTGATTAAAGTTCAGAAAGAGTTGGATCAGAACCGGTAAAATAAAATGACTATTATAAAACAATGGGGTTGTAGCAAAAATGATATGCTCCCTTC
>JAJYAS010000507.1 GCA_021779415.1 Bacillota bacterium | reverse complement strand
AAATTGTGAAAATCGTGGTTCATCGGAGTACGAAAGAATTAGCTGGGAAGAGGCTTTGAATATCGTTTCCAGTGAAATTATCCGCGTTAAGCGGGATTTTGGTCCAGGTGCGATTATGAGTACATCGGGCTCTCATCACCTATGGGGGAATGTTGGCTATCGGTTTAGCACTCTGATGCGATTCATGAATTTAGTCGGTTTCACCTATGCTGATCACAATCCAGATAGTTGGGAAGGCTGGCACTGGGGTGGGATGCATAACTGGGGGTTCAGTTGGCGTCTTGGCAACCCAGAACAGTACGATTTATTGGAAGATGGCCTGCAGAATACGGACATGATCGTCTTTTGGTCGGCCGACCCAGAAACGAATAACGGGATTTATGCTGCTTTTGAGAGCACTCCTCGCCGGTTTTGGCTGAAGGAACTGGGCGTAAAAATGGTGTTCATTGATCCATACCACAACCACAGTGCAGCCTTGTTTGCAGATAAATGGTTCTCACCTCGTTCAGGCACGGACGCTGCGTTAGCAGCGGGTATCGCCTATATCTGGATTACGGAAGGCACGTATGATAAAGAGTACGTAGCAACACGAACGCACGGTTTTGAACGATGGACAGAGTATATCCTAGGTAAAGAAGACGGTATACCTAAAGATGCAAAATGGGCGGAAAATGAGACTGGAATTCCAGAACGAGAAATCAAGGCCTTAGCTCGTGAATGGGCCTCCAAGAAGACCATGCTGGGTGCCGGCGGTCTCGGAGGTTGGGGTGGCGCGTGCCGTTCGACAACCGGTAACGAATGGGCGCGTATGATGATTTGTCTGATTGCTATGCAAGGGATGGGGAAACCCGGCATCAACGTATGGTCCACGACTCAAGGCGCCCCCGTTGACGAAAGTTTCTTTTTCCCGGGCTATGCTGAGGGGGGGATTTCTGGAGATGTAGACAACTCAGCTGCCGGCTATGAATTCACTTATCGAATGTTCGCCAACGATCGTCCTACCAGAAGTCCGATCAATTCTCCACAAGGTCAACACATACCTCGTTTGAGGATTCCAGAAGCTATTCTGGAAGGCAAGCTGGAGTGGAGAGGTAAAGGGTTCTGTGGTTCGAATGTCGAGGCGCAATTCCAAAAATATGAGTATCCAGCTCCGGGTTACTCGAAAATTCAAATGTATTATAAGTATGGAGGTTCCTTCATCGGCACAATGACCGAAACGAAGCGGTATGTCAAAATGTATCGAACGGATAAGTTGCCATTCGTTGTCAACCAATCCATTTGGTTTGAAGGAGAAGCACGCTATGCAGATATCATTCTGCCGGCTTGCACTAACTTTGAACGTTGGGATATCAGCGAATTTGCCAACTGCTCTGGATATATCCCGCACACCTACAGTCAGTGTAACCACCGAGTCATCAGCTTGCAGATGAAATGCATCGAGCCGCTGGGCGAGTCCAAGTCCGACTACCAGATTTTTGCCGATTTGGCCTACAAACTGGGCATCGGAGATATCTATACCGATGGTGGTAAAACAGAACTGGACTGGATTAAAAAATATTTCTATGCCACCGATCTGCCAAAGGGAATAACGTGGGAAAAATTCCTGGAAAAAGGCTATTATGTGGTCCCAAATAAGCCGAAAGGCTCTAAATCCACGCCAGCGATGAGATGGTATGCTGAAGATCGGGAGATTGACACTCCAGATTGGGGTCCAATGCCTTCACAACAAGTTGCTCGTAAAGGAGTTCAGACAGGGTCAGGCAAGATCGAATTTGTCAGTACCAGTTTGGAGAGATTTGATCCAAACGATATGGAAAGGCACCCAGTAACCCGATATATTGAGTCTTGGGAAGGTCATCACTCCCCTCATTACGCTCAATACCCCATCCAGGTCATATCGCCACATCCTAGATTTAGCTTCCATACGATGGGTGATAGTAAAGAAAGTCATTTAAATGAAGTAAGAGATCATCGAGTCCTAGCTGCCGATGGGCATCGCTATTGGATTTTCAGGATTAATACCAAGGATGCGGAAACACGAGGGATTAAACACCACGACTTGATCAAAGTGTTCAATGACAGAGGGGTTGTTATTATGGCTGCCCAAGTGACTGAGCGGGTTCCACCCGGCACGGCGCACTCCTATGAATCTTGTGCGGACTACTTGCCACTGGGCGAACCTGGAAATTCACCGGAAAGAGCTGGTTGCATCAACAACTTGAACTCAAAACGGTTTATGACCAAGAATTCCTGTGGTATGGCCTCCAATTCACTCCTTGTCCAAGTGGAAAAATGGGAGGGGATGGCACAATGAAAAAAGTCAACATGATGATTGATATTGGACGATGCAGCGACTGTAACAATTGTTTCCTCAGTTGTAAAGACGAGCATTGGGACAATGACAATCTGCCAATCGCGGTATCTCAGCCAAGGTTTGGGCATCGTTGGATGGACATTTTAAATATTGAACGAGGGCAGTATCCGCTCCAAGATGTGGCGTATTTACCTCTCCCTTGTATGCACTGCGATAATGCTCCTTGTATTAAGGCAGCGACAAATGGAGCAGTTTATAAAAGGGAAGACGGTATAGTGATCATTGATCCAGTCAAAGCAAAGGGGCAAAAACAACTTGTGGATGCCTGTCCGTATAAGGTGATTTACTGGAATGAAGAAAGTCAATTGCCACAAAAATGTACGATGTGTGCTCACTTACTGGATGATGGAACCTGGAAAGAGCCAAGGTGCACGTTCGCGTGTCCGACAGGGACGTTGAACTTCTTGTATCTGGAGGACGACGAGATGGCAGAAAAGGTCAAGGCTGAAAACTTGGAAGTCTACCATCCGGAATATGGTACCAAGCCACGAGTTTATTACAAGAATTTGTACCGCTTCACAAAATGCCATGTGACGGGCAGTGTAGAGTTACATGACAAAAAGGACTGTGCAGAAGGTGCCAAGGTTACCTTAACGAATGTCGAGACCCATCAAAGCGTTGTCACGGAAACGAATAACTATGGCGACTTTAAACTAGATAAGCTGGAACCTAACAGTGGTGAGTATACGGTGACGGTTGAGTATCCTAGTTACGGTTCTGAAACAATCAAGGTTAATTTAATCACAAGTATCAATATTGGGACGGTTTACCTAACCAGGTAACTTCTCTAAAAAAAATTCCAACGGTCTGCCATGGGGTTGCTTGTGGTAGACCGTTCAATCTAGAAAAGCTTGTAAAATATTTAGGAGGTTGAAATTAACAAATGGCACAAGTAGTGGGTCTGGAAGAAGCAATCTGCAAGGTTCAAAATGGCATGACCCTTATGGTCGGAGGGTTTATTGGATGTGGAGCACCCGACCAGCTTCTGGAAGGAGTTTGCCAGAAGGGAACTAAAGAACTAACCCTCATCGCTAATGATACGGGTATTCTTGGGGATGCCATGTCCCAACTTATCGTGAAACGATGCGTTAGCAAGCTCATCGCAACCCACATTGGCACAAATAAAGAAACAGGAAGGCAAATGACTAATGGTGAACTTGAGGTAAAGCTTGTCCCTCAAGGGACGTTAGTCGAGCAGATTAGGGCTGCAGGTGCGGGTTTAGGAGGAATTCTAACTCCAACTGGGATTGGAACAATTGTGGAGGAAGGGAAGCAGAAGTTTGTTGTCAATGGTACTGAATATCTTTTAGAAATCCCTGTTCGAGCTAATGTCGCCTTATTAAAAGCATTTAAAGCGGATAAGGCTGGAAATCTCGTCTATCGTCGAGCTGCTCGTAACTTTAATCCTTTAATGGCCATGGCTGCTGATCTAGTGATTGTTCAAGTAGATCAGATTGTTGAAGTCGGGGAGATCGACCC
>JAJYAS010000506.1 GCA_021779415.1 Bacillota bacterium | reverse complement strand
ATAATTGCGGCGGAAATCCGGTCTGACCGTCTAGCCATTCCACTTGTATAAGCATAACATAACCTTTGTGTTTGTACAAAAAAATTATAATTCAATTATAAACAAATATTCTGTCGCATTTCATATGTTAGAAAATAATACGCAGAAGGGAACTATTTCAGTTCTGACCCGAATAGTCCCCTTAGACAGCAGTATACCCCTTAATTGTTTCATCCGTCAATAATTTATATTTAGGTATCTTGAATACAATTACTCGATACCTGAAAAGTTAAGGTATTAGGTCAATTGACTATTTAGATCCCCAAAAACTGTAGCACAGCTAAAGCCACAACTCCTGGAAAACCTAAAAAGCCAACCAAAAGAATCGTGAAAAAATTTATAGGAACTGCAAACCCTAAAATACTAAACAAAAAATCAAACAACCAGAGTCCGACAATTCCCCCTAACATATGAATGATAACCTTCAAAAACAAATTAGGCTGCCCAAGGGTAGAACGAACAACTAAGCTTATTAGTAAAATTAGCAGACCAAGAAAGATCAGGGTCATAGATATTTTCCTCCTCGTCCTGTCGGTGCTAGTCCTATAACTATGCACACGCTGGACAAAGAAGAACTGCAATTTAGTCGATAACCTCTTAAAACTTATGCACACCCAAGAAATACTTGAACCTGCCCTTTCACAAGGTTATATGAAACTATTGCCTGCTCAATAAGAAAAGCACGTTCACTGATATAACCCTATCAACAGTGAGCATGCTCTATGTTTAAAGTTGTCTTCGACCTTCTAAAGCTCGAGCAATAGTTACTTCATCAGCATATTCTAGATCTCCACCCACAGGTAAGCCATGGGCTATGCGGGTTACTTTGATTCCCAAGGGTTTGAGCAAACGTGCCAAATATAGGGACGTTGCCTCTCCTTCTACCGTGGGATTTAGCGCCATAACCACTTCTTTTATTCCGTCTAATCGTTTCAGAAGCTGATTGACAGTCAACTGCTCTGGCCCAATTCCATCCATTGGTGAGAGGACGCCGTGGAGCACATGGTAAAGCCCTTTGAATTCCCTAGTTTTCTCTAAAGACACAACATCTCTTGGATGCTCCACAATACAAAGTGATGTTTGATCTCTTTGGTTATTTTGACAAAGCGCACAGGGGTCTCTATCTGTAAAGTTTGAACAAATTGTACATTTCATAATATCCCGGTTTGCCACAACAATCGCCTTTGCCAAATCCTCCGAGACCTGTGGTTGTTGAAGAAGGTAAAAGGCCAACCGTCCTGCTGTCTTGGGACCGATCCCCGGTAGACGAGCCAAGTTACTAATGAGATCTGCCATAGGTTGTGGGTACTGTAAAAAATCCATAAATCTAGAATAATCCCGGGATCTTTAAACCGCCGGTCAGTTTACCCATTTCATTGTTGGCCATTTCTTGTGCCTTCCTTAAGCCTTCATTTAATGCAGCCTTAATAAGGTCCTCCAACATTTCCACATCCTCGGGGTCGACCGCTTCAGGTTTAATTTTTAACTCTACTAATTCCATTTTCCCGCTCACAACAACCTGGACCATTCCACCACCTGAAGAGGCATCCACCGTCTTGGTTTGGAGTTCCTCCTGTGCTCTCGCCATATCCTCTTGTAATTTCTGCGCTTGCTTCAACATCTGGTTCATATTACCACCCATGCCGCCGCCCATTCCTTTTAAACCTGCCATATTAACACTTCCTATCTTTATTTCAATCTTAAACACCCATAAATACTTTTGTGGCTTTTCCTATTCCCTTACCACCACGAAATCCTCACCAAACATGGCTTTGGCTTTATTAATTAAAGCCTGCTCCTGACTCTTCGAGTCCTCTACTTCAGGGGTCTCCTTAGCTTGGAATTCATTGACCATCAAATTCTGCAAGGTTAGCGAAAAACCAAATAATTGTTTTAGAACCTCTTCAATCGTCTGACGATTTTCAAGCTGATTGACTTTGTCCCTGTGAAAGGAACATCCTTCTCGAAAAAGCACTGTCAAGGTATTTTCCTCAAGCTGAACTGGTTTGCCCTCCATTAAGAAGGCTTGAGTGGATTTTTTACGTTTTTTAACTTCATCCAAAACGTCATTCCAACGCTCCTGAATACCCTCTATGTTTAAGGTGCTTAATAACCCTGCGGAAGTTTCCCCTAAAGCCATAGTCTTGGCTTCTACCTTAGGGGTCTGCTGAGAAAGGAAAGAATCGCTTGAGATCACTCGATTAGTTTTAGAGCTTACCGATGGCTTCCTTTCAGGAATAGAATCATGTGCTGACCCGGTAATCTTAATCTGTTGTTCTAACGCCGATAATCTCTTTAAAATCTCTTCTTGCCCACTCAACGCGGTGGGTAAACTCTCATGGATGGTCTGAATCAACAAGAGTTCGGCAGCCAACCGGGCATTTGTGGCATATTTAAGCTGACCTTCTCCTTGTAATAGTATCGATATCCAGCGCAACATTCGAGAAATCCCGATCTGCTCACTCTGTTTGATCAACCTATCTTGAATATGAGGTGCTACCAAAGGAGTTTCTCCGGTAGACGCAGTTAAGAGCATTTGGCGAAGGTAATCTAAGAGTTCTCGAATGATCTGTCTTGGATCACGCCCTAGTTGAATTCCTTCTGATAAGAAGGATAAGCTCTTACCGTAATCAGAGGAGAGTAGAGCATCCACTAACTCAGCGCTAAACGTCTCACCGACCATCCCCAGTACTAAATATACCTCTTCCACTCCGATCGGATCATCCTGGAGAAGACATTGATCTAAAATACTTAAGGCATCCCTGAGTCCCCCCTCTGACTTCTGAGCAATCACCACCAAGGCACTTGAATCGACCTTTCTATCTAAAGACGTACATACCTCAGCCAATCTTGTATGAATATCTTCCACTGAGATGCGATGAAATTCAAAACGTTGTACGCGCGATAGAATTGTCAAAGGTATTTTCTGAACCTCAGTTGTTGCTAAAATGAAAATGACTTGTGGTGGAGGCTCCTCCAATGTCTTAAGCAGGGCATTAAATGCTTCAGTCGTCAGCATATGTACTTCATCAATAATATAAACCTTATGTTTTCCTTGCAACGCACTTAACTTGACATTTTCACGTAAATCACGGATCTCGTCAATCCCCCGGTTTGAAGCAGCATCAATCTCGAAAACCTCCATGGACGAACCATGGTCGATGCTAAGGCAGGAAGAACAATGATTACAGGGTTCCACCCCCTTAGGTTGTTCGCAATTTACAGCCTTAGCAAGGATTTTAGCCGCGGTCGTTTTACCCGTACCTCTGGGCCCACTGAACAAGTACGCATGGGCAAGCTTCTCTTGCTTTAGAGCATTAACCAATGTTTTTGTTACATGGTCTTGACCCACTATGTCTGCAAATGTTTTAGGACGCCATTCACGATAAAGTGCCAAATAAGCCATACTTTCACCCTCAAATAACCAGAGTGTGTTATATACCAAAAAAGATGGTACAATAGACCACCTTTATCGCAGTTATAAATAGCCGTACACCCTTGATCGAACCATCGCCTCCGAACGTTACCTTGGTTAGCAGACTCGATTCAGGCAACCTTACGGCACACAAGACGCTCTCCTTAGTGCTGCTTCCGTCAAGATCTGACACGGTTCGGAGTGTCCTGTTGCGTAAGACCAAAATCTCATCGCCGCCCACCAAAGACAGCTTCACAGGCGAGGACCTATCGCGGGAATTCCACCTTGCTAGAGCGGACTGCAAGTTACAGGGAACCGCTACCTCCCCGTCTAGTACGGCTAAATCAATTATAGCAAAATAAAAAGCCGAAGTCGAATGCTTTGGCTAAAGTCTTCTAAA
>JAJYAS010000505.1 GCA_021779415.1 Bacillota bacterium | reverse complement strand
TGAACAGCTTGGGTTACTCATGACAGGTGTCGAATTGGAGAAGGAGGGGTAAAACATGCAAAAAACGATAGAAGGACTGGTTACCCCTTTTGTAGCGATAGTCATTGCAGTCCTGATCGGTGCAGGTGTTATGCTAGGGACTGGTCACAATCCACTGACAGCCTATGGAGCTCTCTTTTCTGGAGCGTTTGGCTCAACTGTAAATTTATCCAACACAATGGCCAACGCTATTCCCTTGATCCTTTCGGGCTTAGGGGTTGCCATTGCTTTCAAGGCGGGATTGTTTAACATTGGAGCGGAAGGTCAATATTGGATTGGAAGCATGGCATCGGTATGGATTGGCTATACCGTTAAGGGGCTTCCTCCAATTCTACATATATCTTTGGCCATTCTTGTTGCTATGCTGGCCGCTGGGCTTTGGGCGGGAATTATCCCAGGGTTGGCGAAGGCTTTTGTGGGTGCCCACGAAGTGATCACGACGATGATGATGAGTTACATTGCGATCTTCTTGAGTCACTACATGCTCGAAAACGGGCCGATGATGCAGCCGGGCTTTACTCCACAATCCCCAGTAATTCTGCCATCTGCGACGTTGGGGACAATTGTGGAGCGGACGCAATTGTCCTGGGGTTTCGTGATTGCCTTGGTAGCTTGTATTATTGTTTATTGGTTACTCTATAAGACAACTTTGGGCTATCGATTAAGAGCGGTTGGATTGAATGCGCGAGCGGCGAACTATGCTGGAATCAATGTCCCGTTCCATTTGGTCTTAGCCTTATTTATTAGCGGCATGCTCGCTGGTTTAGCGGGTGCAGTTCAAATGCTGGGGGTACAACATCGCCTTTATGATAGTTTCTCATCGGGCTATGGATTTACAGCCATCGTGGTTGCCTTACTCGCCAATAATAATCCGTTTGGTGTGATTCTTGCTTCGATCTTTTTTGCGGCTTTGTCGACTGGGGGTCAGTCAATGCAGCTGGTCTCAGGGGTTCCGGCTAATCTGACCGATATCATTTCAGGGATCATCATCTTCTTAGTCGCAACTAAAGATATTGTGCAGATGGTTCAAAAACGCTGGCCCAAACGACAAACACTAGCGACAGGTAAGGAGGGGTAAGCTTATGCTTTGGGATGTATTGATGAAACCTGATCTGTGGGCGGCAACGCTGGCTATGGCCACTCCGATTGCACTCCCAGCGCTTGGAGGAACCTTCTCTGAGCGTAGTGGGGTTGTAAACATAGCAATGGAAGGAATCATGCTGATTGGTGCCTTCTTTGGGGTTTTGTTTTCCTACTATACCGGCAGTGCTTGGCTTGGCTTACTGGGTGCTCTATTGATGGGAGCCTTAGTCTCGACGCTGTTTGCTTACGTGACGGTAAATCTAGGAGCGGATCAAGTGATTGTGGGAATGGGTGTGAACATATTTGCAGCCGGACTGACAGCATTTTTATTAAATACGATTTTCGGGTATGGCGGGACCCCTCGTGAGACCCCTGCTCTTCCCAATATTACCATACCGGGCTTAAGTGATATTCCCTTTGTGGGACCAATTCTTGGTACTCAAAATAGTGTGGTCTATTTAATGTTGATTTTAGTGATTGCCTCACATTATTTCCTCTTTCACACAAATTTGGGTTTGCGGATCAGAGCGGTCGGAGAAAATCCACAGGCAGCAGACACAGCAGGGCTGAATGTCCGTCGTCTTCGTTATTTAGGGGTCATTATCGGGGGCATGCTTTCTAGCTTGGGAGGGGTTTATCTGTCCTTAGGTCTGTTGAATAGTTTTGAAGTCAATATGAGTGGCGGGCGGGGATATATTGCCCTTGCAGCAATGATCTTTGGCAAGTGGACTCCGTTTGGCTCACTGGGTGCAGCGTTACTGTTTGGATTTGCTATGGCTTTGAGCATGGCCTTGCAAGGAGGGGGAGTATCCTCGAATATTATTCAGATGCTCCCGTATGCACTGACGATTTTGGCTTTGACAGGATTGGTCGGAAGAAGCACCGCACCTGCTGCGGATGGAATTCCTTACAACCCTAATAAATAACATAATGGAGGGTTAATGATATGGGACGGATTCATCAAAACGGAAAATCCCTTTCGGATCTTGTCCGATTGGAACTCTTAGATGAAATCCGCCGGGGAAAATATCTGATCGATAGTCGGCTTCCTAATGAAGAACAGTTAGCCAAGGAGCTAGGCGTTAGTCGTAACACTTTACGTGAGGCTTTACGGGTCCTAGAATCAAACGGCGTTGTTGAGAAAAAACAAGGACTGGGTACCTTCGTACGCGGGGAATCTTCTCCGAAGGTTAAACCTGGCCTTGAAGTTCTTTTTCGGGTGACGGATGCCATAGTAGAGCTTGGTATGATACCTGGGACAAGCGAAATCGAAATCAGGAGTTCTTCTGCGGATGCTAGGGTGGCGGAAAAACTAGGTGTGGGCGAGGGTGCGTTTGTTAATCAGCTGACAAGAGTGCGTACAGCTGATGGCGTTCCTGTTGTTTATTGTATGGATATGTTTTCCCCACACGTAGGAGAGTTGGATCTTGAAAAACTCAAGTCATCGATCTTCACGTATCTAGAAGAGATTAAGGGAATTCGAATAACCTACGCTTCGACAGATATTCGGCCGATTGTGGCAGGAAAAGAACTAGCTGACAAATTATTAGTTTCAGCAGCCAGTCCCCTGCTTCTTTTAGATGAAGTTCATTTTGATAAGTTTGATAAACCTATTTTTTATTCGCGCTTGTTCTTTCGCTCAGATTATTTTGTGTTCCACGTTGCGAGATCTCGTTAAACCCTATTGAAAAGGCAGACCAAAAAATTGGCCCGCCTTTTTTGTTGTGCTGCGCCACGCATGGCGATTGACACCTTTTTGTAGCAACTTCTATGAAGAGTGAAAAGGACTAGGGATAGATACTGAAAATGGTAATTTTCGCTCTTCATGTATATAATAAGGGAGATACTTTGTTTAGGAGAGTGAAATTGTGGAACAACAACGCCTGAAGTCAAGAGCGGAAATTCCAGAGGCCACCAAGTGGAGTTTGGAAGATATTTTTTCCAGTAATGATCAATGGGAGGAAGAGTTTGCCCACGTCGAAAAGCTCTTAGGAAAAGGTAGGGAATTTGAGGGACATTTAGCAGATAATTCGGATACTCTCATAGCGTGCCTCGAATGGATTGATGACTTAAGTTTGCGCCTAGAAGAAGTTTATTCTTATGCCCGAATGAGACGAGATGAAGATAATCGCATGGCAAACTATCAAGCGTTGACAGAACGTGCGGGAGCACTTGCAGTGAAGGTCAGTAGCTCTGCGTCTTTTGTGGTCCCAGAATTGTTAGCTATGTCGGAAGGACATTTGGAAGAATTTCGCGCGACAGATTCTAAATTAGAACAATACAACCATGCCTTAGAAGATATTTTGCGCAAGAAAGAGCATGTTCTCAGTTCTTCAGAGGAAAAATTGTTAGCCCAAGTTGGCGAATTGGCAGAGGCTCCCGGAGCAATCTTTTCAATGGCTAATAATGCCGACCTTAAGTTTCCGAGTATCGAGAATGAATTGGGCCAAACAGTAGAATTGACGAAGGGCAATTATATTCAGTTTATGGAAAGCCCTAAACAGGGTGTGCGCCGAGCAGCCTTTGAGACGCTTTATGGTACCTATGAGAAACAACGGAATACTTGGGCAGCCACTTTGAATGCAAGCATAAAATCGGATGTTTTTTATGCTAAGGCAAGGAACTATCCTTCGGCGATCGAGGCTTCCTTGGATGATGACCGTGTTCCGTTAAAGGTCTACGATTCCCTGGTGGATACGGTTCACGAGTTTTTGCCTCAGATGCATCGATATGTCC
>JAJYAS010000504.1 GCA_021779415.1 Bacillota bacterium | reverse complement strand
TAAAGGACATTACGACACTGCCATGAAAGCCCCCAGCTATTCCGATCAGAACTAGGATGCTTTCACTCCGATAGGGCGCATCCTTAATATAAATCTTTCCAAGCTCGGTCTTAAACCCAGCCACCTGTTCGATCATTTCAGAGCTCGCTAAAACAAATGGATTTATGTATTCAACCTTCATCAGAAACTCTCCTTCACCCGCTTACATTGCTTTACACTCTTGCGATAAGTTCATAAATGGGTTTGAGAGCTACTCTATCAGCCCAAGTTTTCTAATAACCTCGAACATTTTGTTGGTATCAATCGGCTTAGCCGCATAGGCCTCACACCCAATTTCAAACGCCTGATTAACAAAGTCAGTTTCGGCTAGAGCTGTCGTCATAATGACCTTAACCCGCAGTTCGGGCTGTAAGGTTTGCTTACTTTCATACTCCCGAATAGCCTTTAATACCTTAACCCCGTCCACTTTGGGCATCATAATATCTAGGCAAATTAAATCATAGGGGTCTTTCTCTTTGATGCCCATCAAATATGCGTCAAGCGCTTCGAGTCCATCCACCACTATATCGACTTCACCATATTGAGAAAGGAATTTGGACAGGAACCTCCGGCTGGCTAAGTCATCCTCTGCTATTAAAATCTTCATTATCGTTTCCTCCTTATTTCAATGTTCTAAGCGCATATAAATCCCAAACTCTTGTGTAAGACTTAATGCGTATTTAGTCGCTTGCTCTAGATTTTCGCGCCTTGCAGCCAGCTCAACCTTAAAAGCTAACGTTTTTAGTTCATCTGCTTCAATTAAGTTACAGTTATTTTTGATTTTATGAGCAATGTCTTCAATTAGGTTAATATCCTTAGAGTTTAAAGCATGTCTAAGTTCTTCTATATCTCTGGAGATCTCATGGAGAATAGCGTGTTCATCCTTTACTGACGACCCCTCAAGCTTGATATTTAACACTTTTCCCGTTTCACTAATCTTGACCTCATAATCAGACAGAACGTTACGTTTATTTTCTAAGAAATTTCGGTTGACCACCTCTTCTAAGACCTCAAATAAGTCGCCCATCTTGATAGGTTTGGGTATATACTCATCTAAGCCATAAGACAGAAATTTTTCTCGATCTCCGACAAGCGCATAAGCTGTTAAAGCAATGATCGGAGTATGCCGACTCTGTCCCTCTCGCTCACGAATTTTGGCAGTTGCTTCTATTCCATCCATGATCGGCATCTGAATATCCATAAAAATTACATCATATAGATTTTTGTCATGTAATAACAAGGCTTCCGACCCATTCGTAGCTGATTCGACGAAATGACCTTTCTCTTTGAGCATTAAGGCCAAAACCATTAAATTCACCTTATCATCTTCGACGATGAGAATTCTCAAGGGTTTGAGATTATGGATAGGGTTGAAAGGGGCTTGAACTAGATAGCTCAGTTCTCCAGATCGCATGAACTTTAAACTAAAGCTAAACGTGCTCCCTTTTCCTTTTTGGCTTTCAACCGTTATTGCCCCGCCCATCATCTGGACTAGTTGCTTGGAAATTACGAGTCCCAAACCCGTACCACCATATTTTCTCGTGATTGAACCATCCACTTGACTAAAGTTCCTAAAAAGCTTAGCTTTTTCTTGTTCTGATATGCCAATACCCGTATCAGAAATTGAGAAATTCAATTCTACCGTTTCGTCAGTTACAGCTAGTGCCTCAGCAGAAAGGGTAACCCTTCCATGTTCTGTGAACTTTAGAGCGTTATTCAACAAATTATTTAGAATCTGCCTTAATCTATTGGGATCCCCTTGTAAGATTTGCGGTAGGGAAGAGGGACAGTCACAACTTAATTCCAACTTCTTTTTCATTGCTAATGGCCGATTGGTTCTGATGGTTGAATCTAAAAGTTCCCGAAGGTTAAACCCAATCGTTTCAATCACTAATTTCCCGGCTTCTATCTTCGAAAAATCCAAAATATCATTAATGATATTTAACAGTGAATCTGCGCAATCTTTAGCTATCTTTAAGTTTTCTCGCTGTTCATAGGTTATATCGGTTAGAAGGGTTAAATCAATCATCCCTAACATTCCATTAATAGGGGTGCGAATTTCATGACTCATATTGGCAAGAAATTCGCTTTTCGCCTGACTTGCCGTCTCAGCCTTCTCTAAGGCTTGATGGAGTTCATGTTCCGCATGAATACGCTCAGTCATATCTGTTAGAATTGAAACAAAGAAACCAGGTTCGGGACTATACAGGTTTACAGAAAACCATCTCTCACTCCATTCTGAATAGTAGACCGGTAAAACGAGTTGAACCCCTGTCGATGCTACTTCCCCGTATTCTGACATCCTTTGGTCGTAGATTTTTTGTTCCTTTCCAGAAAAAATTTCCGAGTATTTCTTGCCAATAATCTCTTCTCGAGAAACGTTAAAAATTGTTTCATAGGCTTCGTTAATCTCAAGAATTTCATAATCGATTGGCATCCCTGCTTCATCATAGATGACTTTGTTATAGGCAAAGCTATCCGGCATATTCATAATTAACGTGCGGTAACGCTCATACAAACGCCTTTGGTTTTTCTCACTTCGAAGTAATGCTAGTTCCGCTTGCTTACGTTCAGTCATGTCTCGAGCAAAGGATAGAATGCATCTTTTACCATCCATCTCAAAGAGTTGTGAATGAACCTCAGTGGGTATTTCTTGACCATCCTTGGCAATATATATGTTTTCGAAAGTGCATTGTCCTTCAGTCGCCACTTTCCGAAGTATATTAATATAGTTTCCATTTTCCTTGCTAAAGTCACAAACATGTAGATTGAGAAACTCATCTTTGCTGTACCCCATTCGCTGACAAGTTCTTGTATTAACGTCAATAATTTTAGTAGTAAGTGGTTCTCCCTCTTGGATCTCGTGCAGAAAAATTCCATCTTGGGCTACATTGAACAAATTTCGATACTTTTTTTCGCTATTAATTAATGTTTTTTCGCTCAGTTTTCGATCAGTGATATCCCGGATAATGCTTACTAAAACTCGTTGGCCCTCTATATAGGTACTATAGGAACTGACTTCAACAGGAAAGGCGCTGCCATCTTTACGGAGATGACGAGTCTCAAACAAAATCCCCTGTTCCCCCACCTGGTTCATTTGCTCCGTTGTGATCCCAACCTCTTCACGTAAATTAAAAATTTTTAAGGCTAGTAGTTCCTCTCTCGTATAGCCATAGGCCTGTACAGCCGCTCGATTGGCCTCTAGGATACTTCCGTCCACCATATCGATGAATAAAATTTTATCCCGAGCTTTTTCCAAAAGCATTTGATACTTTTTAGACGTATCCACCATTAACTTAGAATCAGTAATGTTGTCTAGCGCTACTACTGCATTGCGTTTGCCACTTATAATAATTGGAGTAATGCTTGCCTTAAACCAATACTTTCTCTTTACTTCATGATGAATCAGTTCTTGGCAGTATTCCAGACCAGTTGTAGCTTGCCCAGTATTAAGAGCTGATTCTATCGCTATTCTCAACTTGCAAAACTTACATCTAAATCCATACCCGCATCCCTGAACATCTTCGGTACTCCCTTGACAATGAATCTGATCACCGATACGTTTACCCAGAACTTCCTGCCGATTAAGACCTAAAAACTCTGCTCCAGAATTGTTTATGCTTTCAATTAGCGAGTCTTCATTAATTAAGAACATCCCAATAGGACTAGTATTAAAAATTAATTCAAAATCACTTGCCGCTGTAGTTCCATGTTCCATGGTCATATCTAGCACCCGCCTTAAAAATTAAATGGAAGCGTAACAATCTCAATGTCTCCCGTTCTTACACTCATGGTAATACTTCGACTTATCGCCCCACCGATGTG
>JAJYAS010000503.1 GCA_021779415.1 Bacillota bacterium | reverse complement strand
TTGATCTTTATATTGTGGGGTGTAAGCGTGTATATGAAGGGTTGGTGGCCCGAGGAATTAATCCGGGTTCGATTCGTATCACCGGGATTCCAGTGAGCTCGAAGTTTGAAAGGAAATTAGATCAACCGGAGATATTGAAAAGGCTGGGGTTGAGACCCTATCTGCCAACAGTGCTTGTCATGGGTGGAGCGTATGGCGTTTTGGGTGGGGCAAGGAGGATCTGTAAAATTCTATCTGAGTCGTCTTTACCGGTGCAAAGTATTGTCGTTTGTGGTCAGGATAAAAATCTATATAAAGATCTTGACTCTTTGATCCTAGATGGTAAAAATCCGATTGTGCGTTTTGGATTTGTGAAAAATGTCGAGGAATTGATGAGTGCTGCGGATATGATTATTACTAAGGCGGGAGGGTTAACAGTTTCCGAGGCGTTGACCAAAAGGGTACCCTTGGTCATTTTTAAGCCTATACCAGGACAGGAAGAGGAAAACACAATCTATCTGGAAGGCATCGGGGCGGGCCAGGTGGCAAAGAATGAAGAAGAATTAAAAAGAATTATCTTCGACCTGTTGGAACATCCCAAACACTTAGAACGGATGCGCCTTTCAGCCGCCAAAGCGGTTCCCGGCCGAGCGGCGGAACAAGCGGTGGGGGGAATTCTGCAGCTTCTAGAAAGGCGGCAATACATGCATAAGATTGGTTGATTGGTTGAGACTAAATATTAAATTATTTATAATTTCCTTATGCTCTTTACTCTAATTTTTACGCCTTTTATATGGATAATAGATCTATAATAAGGCTGCATTAGAAATAAGAAGAGGTTAGCATATTGACAGACGAAGCTTAGTAGTGGGTTAGTTTGTCTTATCAAGAGAGAAGGTGTTGTGACTGTGGCTAACTTTAACAAATTATTTGGATTAAAACTTCGCACTCTTATCTTAGGCCATCCTCTATCGACCCAAGATGCCGATGAAGCTAAATTAGGTGTCCTAGGAGGAGTTCCAGTTTTCGGATCAGATATCATCTCTTCACAGGGATATGCTCCAGATGAGATCTTATATGTTCTTCTGCTGGCAGGGTCTCTAGGATATGCGTACATTTTGAAAACGTCACTCCTTATTGTCTTGCTAGTGATTAGTATTTTTCTTGTTTATCGTAAAGCGATCCAGAAGTATCCGGAAGGCGGTGGATCATACACGATCGCCAGAGCGTATTTGGGCGAAAACTTCGGTCTTATTGCGGGTGCAAGTTTAACGCTTGATTATGTTTTGACGGTGGCAGTAAGTGTCAGTTCTGCGATAGAAAACTTAACGGGGATTATGCCGTGGTTAGCCCCGACCGAGCATAAAGTTTTAGCAGACTGTTTAGTGATTATCTTTATGGCATGGATCAACTTACGTGGTTTGAAAGAGTCCGCTCGATTATTTTCGTTCCCTGTGTACCTGTATATTGGGACCTTAGCATTATTAATTGGAACTGGCTTAATTGAGATTTTAGTCCATGGTGTAACCCCAACGGCGGTAGCCACTGGACACCTTGCATCCTCATCGGTAAGCGGAGTTACTTGGTTCATCTTAGCGCGAGCATTCGCAGGAGGGACAACGGCGCTAACTGGATTTGAAGCTGTTAGCAATGGGGTAACTGCCTTTAAGAACCCCTCTCAAAAAGGCGCTATTCGAACCTTATTGATTTTGGCGATTATTGTTTCACTAGGGTTAATCGGGTTGACCTATTTAGCCGGTGCCTATCACCTTGCCCCGGCTGAAGGAAATACCATTCTCAATCAGTTAGGTTTAATTATCTTCGGAAAAACCCTTCCTTATTTTGTTTTAATGGCAACCGCTGCAGCAATTTTGGTGATTGCCTCGAGTACTCCCTATGCTGGTTTGCCAATATTATTAAGCTTAATAGCCAGACAAGGGTATGCCCCAAGATATTTTAAAAATTTAGGGGATCGATTAGTTTATAGTGTGGGAATCTGGACTTTGTTCATCGTATCTAGCCTGCTAATCATTATATTCCATGGGGATACCCACTCGATGCTTCCACTTTACGCTATTGGTGTGTTTATCTCCTTTACACTAACAGGTATAGGGCTTGCCAAGCATACTTGGCAAGAGAGAAGCGGGAATTGGAAGCTTGATTTTATGATTTTCAGCTTCGGGGGGATTGTTTCATTCCTCGTCTTATTAATCTTTATTATAACTAAATTTTCGCAAGGGGCTTGGATTATCCTCATTATTATGCCACTCCTTGTTTTAATGTTCCGCGGTATTCACCGTGTTTATCAGGGGGAGATACAGGATGTTAGGATAACCTCAGAAGCCTCCCAAGAATTCCATAACTTCGTAATAAAAGTTAAACGACGAAGGGCGCACATTGAGCCAGCTGATTATAAAAATAAAATAATTGTCCCAGTCTACGATTTAAACTTGATTGTCTTAAAAACCTTAAAATATGCTTATGCTTTAACCCCTCAGACCACGGCAGTCCATATTTCCTCAGATCCAGTACGAACTGCAAAGTTGCTCAAGCATTGGGCAGATCATCATATTGAAATCCCTCTAGAAATTGTAGAGTCCCCCTATCGGGCGACTGTCCATGACTTATTAAAGTACCTTGACAAAATTGAGAAGAATGGAAATTATGATACAATCACGTTGGCGATTCCAGAATATGTTCCGGAAAAATTATGGCACAACATTCTTCATAACCAAACCGGGCAATTGATGAAGTTAATGTTACTTTTCCGTAAAAGTATTCTTGTTACGAGTGTCCCTTATAATCCAGTTCTGAAAAAGCAGCTTTAGGTAATTAAACGATATTCCCCGAAAGAGGGGCTTGACGCATCGATTAGCGTTAAGCCTCTTGTTCATGATCCATAAATCTTTATAATTTCTTTATGGTCTTTATTTTAATTTTTACGCCTTTTATGTGAAAAATAATCTATAATAGGATTGCATCAGTATGAAAAATTTCGACTGTTAGACAATAAAGAGATATGCCGAAATAACGAGGTGATGTAATGGCAAAGGGAAAACTTACAATCTTCTTAGGGGCAGCTTCAGGCGTCGGAAAAACTTATGCGATGTTAGAGGCTGCCTTAGGTAGATTGTCGGAAGGTATAGATGTGGTTGTGGGTCTGGTAGAAACTCATGGAAGAGCTGATACCGAGGCTATGCTCAAAAAATTAACAGTCATTCCTTGGGGAACAAAGGATTATTTAGGTAGGACTTTTCAGGAATTGGATTTAGATGCGGTCTTGACACGTCGTCCTCAACTGGTTGTGATTGATGAACTCGCCCATACAAATATGGAAGGATCTCGGCATAAAAAACGTTACATGGATGTCAAGGAATTATTGTCGGCAGGAATCAATGTTTATACTACCTTGAATATTCAAAACTTAGAAACGCTTAATGATATAGTGACTCAAATTACAGGAATTACCGTCCAGGAAACAGTTCCTGACCAAGTTTTAGAAGCAGCGTCTCAAATTCAATTGATTGATATTCCGCCCGAAGAGTTAATCCAAAGGTTAAAAGATGGTAAGGTTTACGTTCCCGGCCAGGAAACAGAGGGCTTCAAAAACTTCTTTCGTCCGGGCAATATCAATGCTCTGAGGGAGTTGGCCCTTCGCTATACTGCGCAACGAGTAGATCGTCAGCTAGAATCCTATAGGCGAATCCATGGGATCGATGGACCCTGGGCAACGGGAGAAAAGATTTTAGTTTGTATAAGTGCTAGTCCTTTTTCAGCGCAGTTGATTCGGATTGCAAAAAGAATGACTGAGAAGGTACAAGGAGAATTATTAGCCGTTCATGTCGAAACCCTGCGCCGCTTTCCCGATAGTGAATCCGAAAAAGATTCA
>JAJYAS010000502.1 GCA_021779415.1 Bacillota bacterium | reverse complement strand
CTTATGGCTAGGCGGTTCCAGTGACCGGGAGGAACATCCCGCCCGATCGAAGATTCCGGTGCTTCTTGCCAACCGACTGTTACACTGATCATATCTACGCCAGCATCACCGGCCATCTTCATTAATTCAAAACATTCATCCTCTGTGTTACCGCCATGAACATCCATAAGTTCGGCCCCGTTTAGGCGTACAATTAAAGGATGGTCATCCCCTTGCGCTTCCTTGATAGCGTAAATCAGTTCCCTCATGAAGCGACCCCTGTTTGCTACTGAGCCACCATATTCATCCGTCCTGCGATTGGTAAACTTGGAGTTGAAGTTCGCGAGTAGATAACCCATAAAACTTGTGATTTCCGTGCCGTCAAAACCAGCCTTAATTGCCCGTTTAGCAGCTTCGGCATGTTGGATTACCATTGCTTTAATTTGTTCTTTAGTTACTTCCCGTGGCTGACGGAAATGAGGTAGGGTTTGAGGTACTACCGAGGGTTGGACACAATAACCTAGGTCAATTCCCCCGTATCTACCAGCATGCAAAATCTGTTGAATAGCCACTGCCCCGTTATCATGAATAAAACCAGCAATTTGTTCAAATTGGGGCAAAAACTTATCATCAAATAAAGCGATTTGACGAAAATACGATTTCCCTTCCCCTAAAGGATCTGGATAGGCACCTTGGTTCGTAATAATCCCACAACCCGTTCCCGCAATCACTTTATCTCGGGCGAGTTCTCTGGGAGTTATAACACCATCACGGGTGTTGTAATTGGAGACTCAACAAGCTCCGTATTTAACTCTGTTTTTCGTGGTGTATTTACCGATCTTCCCCGGTTGAAATAAATAGCTTAACTTTTCTTCGCCTGGCTTTTTCATAAACATGTCACCCCCACATTAATTTTATCTCTTCGATAGTTCCATTCGGGGTGAACACGTTTTCTGTGCCCACCCTATAGCTAAGTTCACAAAAATCCAAGAGGATAAACTGACCATCGTAAGCTTACATTGTTAACTGACCCAAGACCGGCTTGTAAACACCGACCCTTAACAAGAGATAAAACAAGAAGAAATGCCCTATAAGATCAGCGGCAGTGATTAAACCAACGACTCCTGCACCGCCGGCTGTACCCACAAAGTAAGACATTAGAAGTGTAAATACTAGCCCAAAACCTAAGGCTAAAGCATAAAATGGCAAAGCGTAAGTTCCACTAACTAGCAGGCGCAGTGACTCTTTTGCCGCAGCCGTAGCATTGGTCATGCTCAGTAAATAGAGTCCTATGACAATTAGATTTGTTGACAATAGAACTATTTCCATATTACTTAAGAAAACAGTTTGAATAGCTACTTGGGCAAAGCCAAACTCAATGAGAAAAAGAGTAAGAGTAGTTCCGCCCAGCAAAGAGTAAAATAAGCAAAGCACAGGCATCATGGCCGTATTCCATAAAGGAATAGAAGGCGAAGAGTTCATTAGGAAGCCGTCATAGATCGCAACGACAAAAGCACTTAGACCAGCAATCACTTCGAATACCAAACTTCCGGCACTCCCTGCCGGCAAGATTAAAAAGAGTGTCCCCGAGACCATCATGATCATCATAGCCCAAAATCCACGAGCAACCCAGGATGTTCCAGGTTTCATAAGACCTCGCCAAAATCGTTCCGGTCTCCCCAAATAGAGCAGATGGGCTCCACCTTTACCGATCAGCACAATCAATAAGCCTACTAGAGCACCTACCCCGGAATGAGTGAAAAGGGACATTAAAAATAGACCTGAACCAATTTTCCCAAAAAAGAACGCCGCTGCTATCAAAGTTGCCCATTCTGTTTGGAGACGAAAACCGGAAACAAATTCGTTACCTACCAAAGGCATGGTTTTTGGCAACTTGAACACCTCCTATTCTAAATAATAAACGGAAGGTTCCGTATTATCCTCAGATAAGGGCTGAAAGCCCCCCCGCTGACGGATTAATCGGCTTACCTTACTTTCTGGGTTAGATAGATCCCCGAAGATACGCGCATCAGCAGGACAAGTCTGGACACAGGCAGGCTCTAAGCCTTGATCCACACGTTCTACGCAGAAGGTGCATTTTAAGACAACACCTTCCTGCCACTTAGGATATTTTACTTGTTCATAGGGTGTTAGTTGTTTACCGAAATAACCATTTTTCAAGGAACCTTTCTTGAGGAAGATCCGGTTTTTATAAGGACAGGCTACGTAACAAGCCCTACACCCGATGCATTTCTGATGGTCTACTAAGACAATTCCATCCTCACGCTTGGTAGTAGCCCCTGTCGGACAGACTCTGACACAAGGTGCATCTTCACAATGATTACATAATACAGGTATGAATTTTTTCTTAACGATAGGATATTCTCCAGCCACTTGCTCCAAAACTTTTGTAAAGAGGACTTCTGGCGGTGTACCATTTTCCGACTTACAAGTAATGGTACAGGCTTGACAGCCCACACACCTTTTTAGATCAATAACCATTCCCAAATGCATTAGTGTTACCCCCCTTCTCAAATCTTAGTAATTTTAACCTTTGTTGAAGTTTCCAAGTGCCCCGTCATCCCACAGGTCCATTTAAGATCCGCAGGTAGCAATCGATTAAAATGTGTTTGCCTTTTCACCTTGGGAATGGGATGGTTGGACCAACTGCTGATACCATTTGACAAGGCGATACACCCCGGATGGATTTCTTCCAACACGCTAGCCCGTCCAGTGACTTCGCCAAACGGAGAGGTAATCCTAATGCTGTCACCATTTTTAATTCCTTTGGCTTTAGCCGTTTTTGTATTGATCATAACACCCATATGCATTGGAATATTTTCCATAGCTTCATTAATCCAAGGTATAGAATTGCTTTCTGAGAAATTGAGCAAAGTCTCTTTAAAGGCAAAAGCGTATAAATCAAATTCCGGTGCAATGTTATGCAAAGGATGGCTGTCCCGCCATACGGGCACGGGCAAATACATGGAAGTATCCCATTTCCGTCCAGCTGCTTTCATCTTGCCTTGGAGATCGTCACCAGTCTCTTTAAAGAAGTTGAAATATATGGGAATTCGGTGGCCGCGATAAGGTAAATACATTTCTTCTGGTGTCTGATGTCTTGTCGCATGCCCATTCTCTTGGAACCAATCAAGTCCATGATCAGGACCATAAATGCTCTTAGCCATTCGATCTGTAAGCTCAAGATTTGTATATTTTTTATCCGGTTCCAAGTAATACTCGGGTTTTAGGAATACTGTGAAATTCAATAAGCCATTCCACTGTTCTAAACACCCAATTCGCGACGCTAATTCAGTTAATATATCTGTAGCATCTCGACTATCATAGAGAGGTTCAATGACCGGACGTCGATAAACGTGACCCGTAATCACCGGAGGCTCTATATCTACTAGAAGATGTGATTCAAGATAGGTATGATCAGGTAAGACAATATCGGCCCATTCAGAAGATTCATTTAGAACGACATCAATGGCCACAATAAAATCTAAACTTTTAAAAACTTCCATAACCTTATCTGTCGCTGAAAGATTCCACATCGGGTTAGAATGCTCGATAATTAAGGCCTCTGGCTTAAAGTCAAAACCATGTTTCTCTGGGTTTAAAATGTTTTCGGCACTGAGATGACCAGGGTCAATTCCAATCGGGAACCATTCCATCAGTTGAAAGCTATAAGGTTTGTCGGCAAACGCGTAGGGAGGGTGCAAAAGATGGGGTTGAGGCTTAATCATCCCGTCTGCGCCTGGTTCCACAATTAAACATCGATGATCCAAACCAACCCCGATGTGACCTCCAGGTACGTCGATATTCCCAATGATCAGATTAATCAATTTCATAGCCAAAGAATCAAGCCCTCCGTCAACATGACCAATGGCTCCACGGTAATAA
>JAJYAS010000501.1 GCA_021779415.1 Bacillota bacterium | reverse complement strand
CTTGGAACCAGGGCAATCGCCAGCCTTGGTGAGGGAACGTTTGGAAGCAAATCTGAAACGTGACTTTAGGGTTCAGGTAGCCTTGGCTTCAGATTTCAGGGAAAGCATGATCATGTTGAACAGTAGTATATGCGATATTTTCAACTTGGTGATTATTGTGATCCTGGTAGTGGCGGCGGTTGGGACTGCTAATTCTATGCTGATTTCAGTACTGGAGAGGGGCCGTGAAATCGGTGCCCTTCGTGCTGTGGGGCTCACACGCGGGCAAATTAGAGGGATGTTGATGATTGAGGTGGGGTCTTTGTTTATAGCAGGGATTATATTAGCTATTCCCGTGGCAGCCAGTATTCAGATCGGAGGCACCATCTATGATAAAAACGTGAATGGCTGGGTCTTGGATGTATCGATCCCTTGGCTTAAAAATTTTGGCGTTGCTACCGCAATGGCTTTGATAGTTGGCCTCAGCGCCATCTACCCCGCCTGCCTGGCTTCAAAGGTTGATCCGGTTAAAGTGTTGCGTTCGGAATAACAAAGATAATGGATAAACTCTTACATAATTAATAAACAGAAATGCTAAGGAGAGTAGTTACTCATGCCGGTTAAACACGCAATCTTAGGAATTATTAAAGAAGCCCCACGCCATGGATATGAACTAAAAAGTATTTTTGATGAGCGAATAGGAAATTTTTGGAACCTTAATTACGGACAGATTTATACGACACTTGACAGGCTGGAAAAGGAGGGCTTCATTAGTGGTACTGAAGAAGAGCAAGATTCTCGACCAGACAAAAAAGTGTACGATATTAGTATAAAAGGAGTTCAAGAGCTAGAGCGTTGGCTCCAGGAACCGGCTACCAAACCAAGGCCTTTACGAGATGAACTTTTTATCAAACTATTGTTCATAAGCAGGGAGAATCCGGAGCTAGCGCTCCGACTGATTGAACGTCAGACTTATATATACATGGAACAAATGAGAGAACTGACAGAAACTAAGTATCGCCTGACCAAAGACGGAATTAACCGGGAGAATATGATGACTGACCTGCTCACGGATGCAGCATTATTTCACGCAGAAGCTGATGTTCGGTGGTTGCGCCATGTGGAAGCCAAGATCCATGAGTATGGCAGAATGTAGCGTGCTTCCCTCTTGCCAAAGAGAGGGGAAGATATAGGGTAAACAAGTTTGTGGAGTTGTCCCAATAAGCAAGAAGCCCAGCTAGGTTCTAATTGCCCTACTCCCTAACATATAGCTTCGGAGGGAGTAGTGTGTGGACAATTTAAGAGCCAACGATGGAAATTGACAAGACCTTAACGTTGGTTGAAGGGGAGGAGTGAAGGGAGGCAAGAATAAGGCTAGACGATGTGACACAATATGAAATTAGTCACAATCTAAGATCGAAAGAGGGGGAAGTCATGTCGGACAATTTTGCTGCTGTGGGACTGTTGCTTGCGTTTGCAGTAGTTTTACCGATCGTAGTGATGACGGTGGTTCATCTGTTGGCACCCCATAAGCCACATAAGGAAAAGTTGATAAGCTATGAATGTGGTAATGAGCCGATTGGTAAGGCCTGGGTTGGATTTAAGAGTAACTACTTTCTTTATGCCATTGTCTTCGCCGTATTTAGTATAGAAACAATCTTTTTATATCCTTGGGCATTGACGTTTCGTAAATTAGGAACCTTCGCCTTTGTGGAAATGTTCGTCTTCATGATTATTCTGATTATCGGTTTTTGGTATGCTTGGAAGGAAGGTGCTTTGGATTGGATGTAAAAAAGGAGAAAGAGCTGCGCGATGCTGAGGCCATGGCTGAGAAGAATATTTTGCTAACCGGCATAGAAAAGTTCTTGAACTGGGGTCGAGTACATTCTTTTTGGCCTACTTCATTCGGCCTAGCTTGTTGTGCTATTGAGATGGCATCATCAGGAAATCCTCGTTATGACTTATCGCGGTTTGGTTATGAGGTGTTCCAAGCCTCACCGAGACAAGCTGATTTGATGATTGTGGCAGGAACTTTGACAAGGAAAATGGCACCAGTAGCGCGGCGTATCTATGATCAAATGCCTGAACCTAAATGGGCTATTGCCATGGGCAATTGTGCCTGCTCGGGGGGGCCATTTGCAGATTCTTATGCTGTCGTACCGGGGGCGGACAGTATAATTCCGATCGACGTCTATATACCGGGATGCCCACCGAGGCCGGAATCTTTGATTTTTGGGATGCTACAACTCAAACAGAAGATCCAAAATCCTGCAAAGGCGAGGTTAATTAGATATGGTAAGTGATAGTTTGAGAAACCGAGTGAGCGAGTTGGCAGCCAGGGTTAACGGAGAAATTGAAGAGAGCCTTGGCGAACTCGAATTAACGGTTAATGATTGGTATGTCATAGACGCATTAACTAGTGCTAAGAACTTTGCGGATGTTCCGTGTGATTTTCTGCATGACCTATGTGGCATGGATCTAGAAGATCACCTCGAAGTAGTCTACCAATTATCCAGTCTTTGCGGTCCCCAGCGTCTACGGATTATAGCCAGAGTTGAACGAGACAATCCTGTGATAGACTCTGTTACTCCCCTCTGGAAGGGGGCAGATTTTCTGGAGCGTGAAGCCTTTGATATGTTCGGCATAATATTTAAAGGACATCCCGATCTTAAACGGATTTATATGTGGGATGATTTTGAAGGGCATCCAATGCGGAAAGATTATGTGATTGAAAGTCATGAACAACGTGCTGTTATGCGAGTAAGAAAAGAAGGGGAATAGAGGTGGAGAAACTATGATGATTGAAGGAACTCAAGAGTACTCCATAAACATGGGCCCCCAACACCCGAGTACGCATGGCGTGTTCCGCATGGTGGTCCATTTAGATGGAGAAGTTGTCACTAAAGTTGAACCTAAAATTGGGTATCTCCATCGTGGTCTGGAAAAAATGGCCGAAAGCCGAACTTATACACAGTTTATTCCGTACACAGACCGCTTAGATTATCTGGCAGGTCCGCATAACAGTCTGGGTTATGTCCAAGCAGTTGAAAAATTAATGGCAATAGAAGTGCCAGAGCGAGCTGAGTACCTCCGCGTAATCTTCGCGGAATTGGGGCGGATTGCCAGTCACTTAGTCATGATCGCGAGTGGGTCCTTGGATATTAGCGGCTGGACACCTTGGAGTTATTGTTTCCGTGATCGCGAGCGCATTCTCGACTTTTTTGAGATGACAGCTGGCAATCGCATGACTCCAAACTACTTTCGAATCGGTGGGGTCAGTCATGATGTTCCGGACGAATTTATGCCGGCTCTTAAGAGTTTTCTCGAGGATATGCCAGAGATGATGGAGGAATACTATGGGATCTTCTTCGGTAATGAGATTGCTCAATCACGCATGAAAAGTGTCGGGATTCTTCCGAAGGAATTGGCAGAAAAACTGCTGATAACGGGGGCAAACCTCCGAGCCTCAGGAGTACAGTATGATGTTCGTAAAGCCGAGCCTTACGGTATTTACGACAGGTTTGATTTTGAGATTCCGGTGTTGTATGGCTGCGACACCTATGACCGGCATTTAATCAGGCTGCTTGAGATTCAAGAGAGCAAAAAGATTATCGAACAGGCTTTTAGAGATATCCCAGCAGGGCCAGTGATGGCCAAGGTTCCGAAGGTGATCAAGCCGCCCGTCAGCAAAGTTTATCATCGAGTTGAGAACCCTAAAGGGGAAATGGGTTGGTACATTGTTAGTAATGGGACGACGAAACCGGCTCGAGTTCGCATACGTACCGGAGCCTTTGTTAACGTTCAAATGCTTAATGCCATCGTAAAAGGTTGGAAGATACAAGACCTTGTGACTATTTTCGCATCGATGGATCTTGTTTTAGGGGAAGTGGACAAGTAGAAGTTTCTA
>JAJYAS010000500.1 GCA_021779415.1 Bacillota bacterium | reverse complement strand
AGGAGTCTTACTCAAAGGATACGGCGGATTTTATTATGTCTATGCGGAAGACGAAGTGTGGGATTGTTCCCTGCGCGGTCGCTTTCGTATTAAAGACCAAGATTTTTTGCCCGGAGATCGAGTGAAGATTCTCCCGAAAGAGGATAACAAGGCGACGATTGAGGGGGTGGAGCCACGTCGCAACGCTTTGACTCGTCCGACGATTGCCAATGTGGACATGGCCCTTCTGGTTTTTGCCTTGACTTCCCCTAAGCCAGATCTTAATCTTCTAGATCGGCTTTTGATCCAAGTGGCGGTCGCGGAAATCGAACCCATTATTGTTTTCACCAAGCTGGATAAAGTCAATGAAACTACAGCAACTGCCGGCTCGGGGGAACACACAATTACGGATGTTTACCGCAAAATAGGATACACTGTGTTTGAAGTCTCCAACGAGACTGGGCAGGGAATAGAGGGCGTTAAACTCCAGTTAGCGGACAAGGTCAGTGTGCTGGCGGGGCCTTCTGGTTCTGGGAAATCTAGTCTTTTCAATGCTCTATCTCCGGGAAAAGAATTAAAAGTAGGGGAAATAAGTGTAAAGTCTAAGCGAGGCCGCCACACCACTCGTCATGTTGAGTTGATGGTTTGTGCTGGAGGGTTGGTGGCGGATACGCCGGGATTTTCTTCGCTTTTTTTACCGAATATTAAGCGCGCGGAATTAACGGACTTTTTCCCGGAATTTAATGAACGTCGTCAACAGTGTCGGTTTAAGAGCTGCCTTCATGATAAAGAACCGGATTGTGCGATTAAAGCAGCTCTAGAAGGCGGGGAAATTTCCGCTTCTCGTTATGAGCATTACAAAATATTCCTTCAAGAAGTCATTGAAGCTGAGAGGAGATATTAAAGTGATTCAGATTGCCCCTTCTATTTTATCCGCTGATTTCTCTCGTCTAGGAGATCAGGTGCGTTTAGTTGAGGATGCTGGCGCGGAAGTCTTACATATCGATGTCATGGATGGACACTTTGTCCCTAATCTTACCTATGGACCCGCTGTGGTTCAATCGATCAGGGCGCACTCCCATATGCGCTTTGACGTTCATCTTATGGTTGAAGAACCGGAGAACTTTATTGCAGATTTTGCTGCTGCTGGGGCTAATCATATCACCTTTCATTTAGAGACGTCCCGCCACGCGCACCGTGTTATTCAACAGATCAAAGAACACGGGATGACCGCAGGAATTGCTATCAATCCTGCGACTCCGTTGGATGGGATCAAGTATATTCTCGAAGATTTAGATATGGTCCTGTTGATGACGGTCAACCCTGGATTTGGGGGCCAAAAATTTATTTCCAATGTTATTCCAAAAATCCAAGTCCTGCATCAGCATCTTGAACAAAAGAAATTTAATTGTTTAATTGAGGTTGACGGGGGGATAAATCAGGAGACGGCGCCTGTGGTTGCCAAAGCAGGAGCTCAAATTTTGGTGGCAGGGGCCGCTGTTTTTGCACAGCCTGATCCCCAACAAGCGTTGAAAGAGTTGCTTCAAGCTGCAGGTCAAATGAAGAGTGAGTAAGGGGAAGATTGCAGTACTAGCCAATGGTTCTTGGGATTCAGTTTGGGGTAAACAAGTCCTTGAAGAGGTCGATTTTCTCATATGCGCGGATGGGGGCGCCAACAATGCCGCTTTATCGGGACGTTTGCCCGACCTTTTAATCGGAGACTTGGACTCAATTTTAGTGGAAAACTTGGAACAATGTGAAAAAATGGGTTGTGCCGTTGAGCGTTTTCCTTGCGAAAAGGATGAAACGGACCTCGAATTGGCACTTTCTAGGGCTGAGGAACAGGCCTTATTTGTTGGTGAACGGGATATTTGGTTATATGGTGCGACTGGTAAACGAATCGATCATTTCTTGGGTAATTTAGCTCTGATGCTCGCATACGCCCGCAAAGGATACAGGGTCCGCTTAGTCGACTCTGAGCATGAGATGTGGATTCTTCAAGGTCGCGAAGAGATAACGGGGTCACAGGGGCAGGAAGTTTCTTTGATCGCCTTGTCAGATCGAGCGGTGGTTACTACGGAAGGGTTGTATTATCCACTTCAGCAGGGTGTCTTGCTTCAGGAATCGCCGCGCGGAATTAGCAATGTGTTTCTCGGGGAGAAAGCTGTGGTCGAGGTTCACGAGGGGTGGGTTTTAGTAGTCTTGCCCGAGGTCGGGGACGAGGGTTGAGGACGACGCTAAGTTGGATTGTATTTTTGGCAGATGACAACTAGAATAATGGATTTTGATAAAAGGAAGACGATTTATGCAACAGGATGAATTATGGATTGGAACAATGCTTGAGGGTCGGGCGCGTTGGGTTCTGGCTAGGACGACGGATACGGTTGAGGAGGCCCGCAGACGTCATGAGATGTCGCCAGTTGCTACGGCGGCTTTAGGGCGGTTGATGACTGGGACTCTTATTTTGGCTTGTTCACTTAAGGGAGAAGAATCAATGACTTTGCGCTTGTTGGCTGACGGTCCTTTAGAAGGGGTTGTGGCGGTGGGAAATGCGCAGGGTGAGGTTCGGGGGTATGTACAAGAGCCGTGGGTGGATTTGCCATTAAAGGCTTCGGGAAAACTGGATGTAGCTACAGCGGTCGGCTCTGGTGAGTTATCTGTAAGCCGTAGTTTGCAAAATGGTGAAGTTTATACGGGAATGGTTCCTTTGGTAAGTGGCGAGATTGCGGAAGATCTTGTGCATTATTTGCTGACGTCTGAACAGATTCCTTCGGCCCTACTGCTCGGTGTGCTGGTTGAAACGGACTATCATGTGGCTGGAGCGGGTGGCTTCTTGCTCCAACCGTTACCTGGAGCGACAGAAGAGGATATTCAAGCCATTGAAAGTTTACTTGGGAAGTTAGGGGTAGGGATTAGCGAACTGGTAGCTCAGAGCGGAAATATGGATGAATTGCTGAGCAGTCTGATGGGACAAATTCCTCATCGCGTCTTGGAACGACGGGCGGCAAAGTTTACTTGTTCGTGCTCTAAGTCGCGTTTGACAGATACCTTGGTATCGTTAGGTAAAAAAGAAATAGCAGACCTAATCTCAGACGGGAAAGCAGAGATGGTTTGCCATTTTTGTAATGAACATTATTTATTTAATTTGGAAGAGCTTCAGCGGATTTCGGACCAGGCGGAAAGGAACGCCGGGATGGCATAGAATGAAAAAAGCCCGACATTTTGTCGGGCTTTTGATTCATTAGCTAGCGCGCTGAACTTTGCCGGAACGTAAGCATCTGGTGCAAACTTTGATCCGGGCGGGAGTACCGTTGACGATTGCATGAACGCTTTGCAAGTTGGGTTTCCAAGTTCGCTTTGACCGTATATGAGAGTGGCTGACTTGAAATCCAGTTTTTACTCCTTTGGCGCATACTGCACAAACATTAGCCATGCTTTAAAACCTCCTTTGCCACCGAAATGACACTGCTATATTCTATCAAAACTCTTACGGGTTGGCAAGGTTTATTCTCTGAATTTCTTAATACTAATTTATAATAACAGTTTTAGAGGGAGTTAAGCAAGATATTTAAAGTTTTCTTTGAACATTTTTCATTTACTTGATAGAATAGTTTCAATGTGGACGATGCTGAAAGGAGTGGATCCTTTTTATGGGAAAAGAAATTATTAATAGTTTAGGTAAAATTGATATTTCTGAAGAAGTCATTTCTACGATTGCGGGTGCTGCAGCTGTTGAATGTTACGGATTGGTGGGCATGGCCTCACGCAAAATTACCGATGGTTTTGTGGATCTGCTGAGACGGGAAAATTTGGCTCGTGGTGTGGTGGTTACCATTAAAGACAATGAACTCGTGATTGATCTTCATATTGTTGTTGGATATGGTGTTAGGATTTCTGAAGTGGCGGCTAATGTTAT
>JAJYAS010000499.1 GCA_021779415.1 Bacillota bacterium | reverse complement strand
GGAGGTCCTTTATAGTACGGGTCTCCGAGTTTCGGAACTTATCGGCTTGCGTTTAGCGGATGTATCGTTAGAGGTCGGATATGTTCGTTGCCTTGGTAAAGGAAGTAAAGAAAGGATTGTGCCTTTAGGCGAACCAGCTGTTCGGGCAGTAGAGAGTTACTTGAATGGCCTGCGAAATCGGTTGTGTGGCAAAGGAAAAAGCGATATCCTGTTTTTAAATGCTCATGGTCGACCTCTTACGCGCCAGGGAATGGTTTACATCCTGAAAAAATGGGGAAAAGATCATAATATCGAGCGAACAATCTCCCCTCACATGTTTCGTCACAGTTTTGCAACGCATCTATTAGATCATGGGGCTGACTTGCGTTCCGTTCAAGAAATGCTGGGACATGCCGATATTGCAACAACTCAAATTTACACGCATCTAACGCGGAAACACTTGGTTGATGTCTTTAAAAGGGCGCATCCTCGTGCGGACTAAGGGATTAGGGAGTGAGAAAAACGAATGGATAGGAGTATCATCATTGTATTGGACAGTGTTGGAATCGGCGAAATGCCCGACGCTGAGAACTATGGGGACTTGGGGAGCCACACTCTGGGTAATATCGCTCGTCAGCGGGGGGGACTCAATCTCCCGTTTCTCCAAAAACTTGGCTTAGGTAATATTGATTTGATTCCTGGAGTTCCAGCTTCTCCGAACCCAGTGGGATGCTTCGGAAAAATGGCAGAGCAATCTCTTGGTAAAGATACGACAAGCGGGCACTGGGAAATAGCAGGGGTCATTTTAGAGAAAGCGTTACCGACCTTTCCGAAGGGGTTTCCAAAATCATTTCTAGAGCGATATGAGCTAGCCATAGGCAGGGAAGTCATGGGCAATGAAGTCGCTTCAGGGACAGAAATTATCCAACGTTTGGGAGAAGAACACGTGCGAACAGGAAAGCCCATTGTGTATACATCGGCGGATTCTGTATTTCAAGTGGCAGCCCATGAAGAAGTTATTCCGTTGCAGGAACTCATGCGTATATGTCAGCTTGCTCGCGACATGCTGACGGATGAGTTGCAAGTAGGGCGAGTAATCGCACGACCGTTCCTGGGACAAGCAGGACAATTCTATCGCACAACAAATCGTCATGATTTTGCGCTAGAACCCCCGCGAAAAACCTTGTTGGAGTATGTGCAGGAACAGGGCCTTGAGGTCTGCGCCGTAGGGAAAATCCGTGATATTTATGCAGGCAGAGGAATCACTGATTTTGTGACGACGACGGGAAACATGGAGGGTGTTGATAAAACGTTAGACTACATGGACAAGGTGAAAGCGGGCTTGATTATGACGAACCTTGTAGACTTCGATATGTTGTATGGACACCGCAATGATGTGGAAGGCTATGCGAGGGCTTTAGAAGATTTTGATGCACGTTTGCCAGAACTCTTGGCGGCGCTTCGCCCTGAGGATATGCTCATTATAACGGCTGACCATGGGTGTGACCCAACTTTGGCAGGGACGGATCATACTAGGGAATATGTCCCGTTACTTGTTTACGGGCAAGCCTTGAGCAAAGGGGTTAATTTGGGTGTCAGATCTACGTTTGCTGATTTAGGGGCAACGGTAGCCGAATATCTTGAAACCGAGTCGATGGTAAAGGGAAAAAGTTTCTATGCAAGTATTTCTAGGAGGGTGATTGGATGATCTCGGAGAAAGCACAAAATGTTAAACTAGCTGAAGCACGTCGTTATATTATGGAGCAGGTCCCGTTGCTACCGGAACTTGGAATTATCTTGGGTTCGGGGTTAGGCACTTTTGCTGATCTTGTGGAGGAGAAGAGCGTGATTCCTTACAAAGATATTCCGCACTTCCCCATTTCGACAGTCGAAGGGCATGCCGGACAATTGGTTTTTGGTAAGGTTGCGGGACGTAAAGTCATGGTCATGCAAGGGCGTTTTCATTATTATGAAGGGTACAGCATGCAGGAAGTGACTTTTCCAATTCGAGTCATGCAAGTCTTAGGAGCCAAAGGCCTCATTGTTACAAATGCAGCCGGTGGGATTAACTCAGCGTTCCACCCGGGTGACCTTATTCTCATCAAGGATCATCTTAACTTGATGGGAGATAATCCTTTGCGTGGGGCGAATCTCTTGAGTTTGGGACCGCGCTTTCCGGATCTGAGTGAGGGGTATGATTTGGAATGGCGTCAAAAGGCGTTAACGATCGCCCGAGAATTAGGGATTAATCCTCAAGAAGGGGTTTATGCAGCCATGAGCGGTCCGAACTACGAAACTCCTGCTGAAATTCGCTATTTGCGTACGATTGGCGCAGATATGGTGGGAATGAGTACTGTACCAGAAGTGATTGTGGCAAACCACGGAGGAATGCAGGTTTTAGGCATCTCCTGCGTGACGAATATGGCAGCAGGTATTTTAGCGCAAAAACTTAACCATTCTGAAGTCATGGAAACAGCGGGTCGGATAGAAAAGCAATTTGTCCAGTTTGTCCAAGCACTCGTAAGAGTACTTTAGGAAAGGCCCCGACTATCTTTTTAGAGATTTTCTAAGAGATAGGCTTAAAGAGAAAAGAAAGAGTGATTCTGATGCGCATGGTGGATTTAATCGAAAACAAACGAGATGGAGGAGCCTTATCCAAGGAAGAAATCCGTTTTATCATTGATGGCTATGTTCAAGGTGATATTCCAGATTATCAAATGTCAGCTTGGGCTATGGCAGTCTTCTTTCGGGGGATGACACCCGAAGAAACGGCCGAACTCACCTTGGCGATGGCCCAAAGCGGAGATCAACTCGATCTTTCCAGCCTCGGGGGGCGATTTGTGGACAAACACAGTACTGGAGGGGTAGGGGACAAGACGACCTTACTCCTGGGTCCAATGGTTTCAGCCTGTGGCGTGCCCGTGGCCAAAATGTCAGGGCGAGGCCTGGGACATACCGGCGGAACCATTGACAAGCTGAGTTCTGTGCCCGGCTTTCGGGTTGAGCTTACGCAGGAGGAGTTTTTGGCGCAAGTTAAGAAAATTGGGTTGTCTGTTATCGCTCAGACCGGTAATATGGTGCCTGCCGACAAGAAGCTTTATGCTCTACGGGATGTTACGGCAACAGTGAGTTCCATACCCCTGATTGCCTCGTCGGTGATGAGCAAGAAAATCGCCGCGGGAGCACAGGGCATTGTCTTGGATGTTAAGTACGGTTCAGGAGCCTTCATGAAGACTGTGGAGGAAGCCCGTGTGCTGGCGAAGACGATGGTGGATATTGGAAACAAGCTGGGGCGGCAGACGATTGCGGTGTTGAGTAATATGAGTCAACCACTTGGTCACGCTGTGGGAAATAGTCTAGAAATCCTTGAGGTGGCGGATGCGCTCCAGGGAAAAGGGCCAAACGATTTAATGGAGGTCAGCCTAGAGCTGGGAGCATGGATGCTTGTAGCAGGGGAAGTTGTAGCTGATGTAGAGACTGGAAAGGGACGTCTGCGCCAAAGTTTAGAAAATGGTACAGCGTGGAATAAATTTCTAGCCTTTTTGACCGAGCAGGGTGGGGATGCTCAAGCGGTGGCCGAGCGTCGATTAAGAGTCTCACCGTGGAATCTTCCCATTCTAGCTCGAGATACTGGTTATGTGCTGCCGTATGATGCGCATAAAATTGGTATTTTGGCCATGGTGCTCGGAGCAGGTCGGGCTACGAAAGAAAGTTCGATTGATCTAGGGTCTGGGGTTGTCCTTGCGAAGAAAGCGGGCGAATGGGTCGAAGCTGGAGAACCTATTTTACAGCTCTATAGTAGTAATAAAGACATGTTGGCTGAGGGTCTTCAGCTTGCCCAAAACCTAGTTTCAGTCGGAAGCGAAGCACCCGATTTGCCCCCTTTGATCGAAGAAGTTATCTAAGGCTAGACACGGG
>JAJYAS010000498.1 GCA_021779415.1 Bacillota bacterium | reverse complement strand
GCTAAGCCACCAAGTTCTCCAGAATGGCGAATGCGGGTCAAGATATCCTCACCCATGACTATTTGGTCATTATAATCGGCGGAATGCCTTAAAACTGTACCCTTACAAAGATCAATTAAGTATACAACCACGGTTGTAGTTCCGATGTCGATGGCCAGCCCGAAATGTTCTCGGGTAGTATCGCCTGGTTCTATATCGATTACGGTCCAGCCTTGTCCATTGTCCGCTAAAGTGGCTGTGAGCTGCCACTTGGCGCTTCGGCACATAACGGGAATCTTAGACATAAGTGCCAGAGGTACATTAACACAGCCGTAGCTGCGCTCCAGGATTTGACGAACCTGGTCCACATCCGCTCGGTTATCTAGTGCACTTGGTGGGTTCAGAGACAAGTAAACTTTTCTAGTTAAGGGCTCAAGTTTAATAAGAGAAGCTTGAACTTGCTCCGCAAGGATTACGGGTTTTTGAGTTTTGTTTGACATAGCTGTACCTTCTTTATCTTATTCTTCACTGTTTCCATTCATAAAGCCAACTGAATCTCATGACAAACTTCAGAAAAGTCTTTCTGCCCTTGATGATAGCTTCGCTCTTTAAAAGTCAATCGATTATTTCGATCAATTAATAGGACCGTGGACGACCTCGTTCCATAATCAGTTCCTCCGATAAAAATTGAGGATAGTAGTTTCTCGAGCTCATAACTAATCCCCGTCATCGGCAGTTCGTGATCCTGAGCTTTTTTCTCATCTGCCAAGATTTCAAAGAGCGCTTGTGCATCGATCAAAGTATTGTCGTCTATGTAATTTGCTAAAGCTTGTTTACTCTTTTGAACTTTAGGCCAAGGAGTATCTAGACGATGATTACTAAGACCATATATTCCGGGTCTAAGTTCCTTAACCTCCGACATTTGTTTACAATAATAGACAAGACTGGATGAATCACCTACTAAGAGATTAAATGGATTATAGAGGTCTCGGTGTTCAATAACCCCTTGAAGATAATTGATTGGGTTATCATCCATACATAAGAAGTTGCTGACTAACTCACCTCTAGATTTAGCATTCAGAATCTGTGAGGAAGGATCCCGAAAGTTTGTCAATGCCGCAAAACGGCCTGATCGCGTTATTCCCATCCAAGTTCCCAGCATCTCCAAATCTCTGCCAGCTAAAACCCAAGGGTGAGATTCCCAGAAATGAGCATCTTCCGTCGGGCGATAAAAATACTCATCCCTATTTGCCGCTAGTATTAAGCGATAACGCGGGTGGCAATCATACGCAAAAGTAATCAAGCACATACAGCTCCCCCCTTCACTCTCCTAAAAGTGGGCCTCGCTTACTTTTTTGCGGTAATACTCATAGGCCACATCAATCTGAAAACCAGTCTGTTGGTATAGTCCTAAGGCATTTTTATTTTCGCTATTAACCACAATTGTAAGATCCGTTCTTCCTCTAAGCAATAAATTATCGATCATGAGATGAAGTAGTTCTTTGCCATAGCCTTTGCCCCGATATTCAGAGATTAATCCCAAACCAAAAATTGATACGTCTTCCCCCTCTAAATTTAGCGAACCAATTCCAATGATCTCATGGTTCAAAAGGGCCAAATACTGTTCTCGAGTTTCCGTTCCGAAACATTTCTCTAATAAAGCTTTCGAATCTTCATAACTGTCATCGAAAATCTTCATACTCGTTGCAATAGTTTTTTCAAGGTCCTCTATTTCCGCTTTTCGATACAATAAACGGTACGTCTCCATAGATACATATCTCGCCTTATTGAATCTCATAAAATATTCTGTATGTTCATACTTAGCGTCAAGAGCTTTGAGGACCTTTCTACCAGAAATTGAGGTTTTTTCACTGACGAATAGAATGTCCGAAATATTAAATCTCTTTAATTCGTTAACCGCATTAGTTAGTAATGTCTTAAAGTATCCCTGCTTTCTAAATTTCGGCAAAGTATAAGCTGAAATCTCTGCCTCGTGCTTCGTAGGAATGAACATCGATATCATGCTTATTAACTCGCCTTTTTCATACATAAGAAAAAAACTTTTAATGGTTGGATCAACGTTCAAAGAGGACTCTAAAAAAAGGCTGCCTTTAAGATTATCATGGTCAATGCAAACACTTTCTAGGTTAAGGACCTCGCTAATAACTTTCTCGCTTAGACTTTGATAAGCTTTTATCGTCATTATTTGCTATATGCCTCCAAAAAGTTACTCCACTTTATATTATAAGGTTTTTTTCCAGCTTCGACCAGTGTGAACTTAATATAGAAACCTTACCTTAAACTATCGTCTAAAGACAAAAAAGTCCTTGCCCCCTTATTTTGGGAACAAAGACTTTTCTTCTCAATCAAAAAGAGTTAGGCATAAATCCCTAATAACACCACAACTAAGGCCGCAGTTACTGCGGTTAGAAGTAACGCAAAAACGAACGCAATCCTGATGACTTTCGTTTCTTCTCCCAATTTGTCAATCGCTGCTGCTGCGTTTTGTAGCTTAGAAGGAGAAATAACGCTGGCCAGACCTCCTCCAAAGGCTAATCCCGCAGTTATAATCAGCATTCCCGGCAAACCCATATTCAGCAGATTTGCGGTCTTCATTGTATAATTGGAAAACATCGCTATCGTAGATGCTTCGCTCCCTGTTATAAACCCTCCTAATAAGCCTATCCAGGCAACCACTGAACCATAGGCATTGCTGAAAACCTGGGAAGAGAAATCTGCAAGAATCTGCACCATACTTGCTACGGCAAACTTTTTTGTAGCAATATCATAGCCAGACATATTCATGATCTCTCCAATACTAAAGAATACGGCCACTGCAAAGACTGGCCTAGGGGCTCTTTTCCACCAAAGACTAAACGTGTCCTTCAGTTGGGAAGACGTCGGTCGAATAAAGATCATAGAAAGAAAGGTACTGACAAAAATCCACGTATAAGCATTCCACAACGCTCTCGTCATAATCGGCTTGCCGTCAGCGGATAACCCGACAATTGGCAGAGTGACCGTTCTATAGAGAAAATTGAACATCTCAGTTGGAATGTTGAGTGCTAAGATGAGAATAATGAGGAGTCCCCATGGGGTTAACGCTTTCCAGAGAGGAAAGTTTTTTTCATAGACTAATTCTTCACCCGTTAGCCTACTTTTATCGATAACCTTTTTCCCCGTAGCCATAAGGTAAACTACCATAGCAATAATTACAGCTGCACCACACATAACACCAGTTAGAACGACCAATCTGTCCACTTTATTGGTGAAATAGGCTACAAAAGTTATGACTGCCCCCGTAAGCAGACAGGGAAGCCAACCATCTCTTATCCCCTTCCATCTGCCGGCAATCCATAACATGCAAAAACCGATTAACGTGGAGACAACCGGCAAGAACATGAAAAACACGCTACCTGCCTGAGACAAACTAATTTCATGACCTTTACCAAGGAAGGCGTTGGCAATATCGACAAAAACAACAATCGGTGCACCTAATAACGCATATGTGCAAAGAGCATCATACCCAATTGACGGGAGAGCAATTGATACATAGGTTGAATAACCTAAAGCCAGCATAATGGGCGGAAGCAAAGAAACAGGGGTTGCTCCAACCGACACCATAAGGGTACCGAAGCCGATATTGATAAGCATAATCTGTACTGCCTTGTTCTCGCTGGCGATGGTTTTAATTAATATAATAACTCGTTTCAGGGCCCCGGTCTTTTCCATATACGCCATTTGTAATAACGACGTCGCGACAACTAGCGATACAGGGAACGACTTAACTCCTCCTGCAATGGTTGATTTAAGGATAACTTCAAGACTGGTTTGAAAAAATAAGAATGCGATAACCGATACTACAACCCAACCTACAACCCCACTTACATCTGCCGCCTTTTTCCAAACTACGAGCATCCAG
>JAJYAS010000497.1 GCA_021779415.1 Bacillota bacterium | reverse complement strand
CAAGTATTAGGAGGAGGAGCGTCCCCTTCCATCCACGCCCTCTGTCCCTTCGGTGGACTTGAAAGTCTTTACCAGTTCTTCACCTCAGGAAGCTATATCAGTAAAATCTTTTCAGGAACTTTGGTTTTGTTTGCAATCACTATAGTCCTTGTTCTTCTCTTCAGACGTTCGTTTTGCGGTTTAATTTGTCCCTTTGGAGCCATTCAAGAATTCTTTGGGAAACTTGGTCATAAGCTTTTCAAGCGGAAGCGTGTTATACCGTCCATGCTTGATAAACCTTTACGATATGTAAAATACGTAGTGTTGGTCATTACTATAGTTTATGCTTGGAAAACTGCGGGACTATGGATGGCTCCCTACGATCCATGGTCAGCATATGCACATCTGCCAGAAGGATTAGGAAACGTGTGGGCGGAATCGGCCGTCGGTTTAATAATTCTGGTGATAACTGTTCTTGGTTCACTACTCTATGACCGTTTTTTTTGCAAGTACCTTTGTCCTATGGGGGCACTTTATGGAATCATAGGTAAACTAAGCCCCTTTAAAGTAGTTAGAAACGAAAATGCGTGTATTGATTGTGGACTATGCAGTAAAAGCTGTCCTGTGAATATTGATGTTCAACACAGTTTGATGGTTACGTCTGCAGAGTGTCTTAATTGCCAAATTTGTGTCTTAAAGTGTCCTAAAGAAGGTGCTCTTGAAAATAAGGAAGGGCATAAAGTGATCAAACCCTTTACTGTGCTTGTCCTGGTCCTGGCAGTCTTCTTCGGTTCAATATTCGTTGCTCAGGCTACAGGAGTGTATAACTTAACCCCTACCCCCCTAAAAGCAGGGGAATCCATCTCCTATCAGGAAGTCAAAGGGTATATGACAATCACAGAAGCAGCAGAATCAACCAAGACTGAACTTAAGGTGTTCTATGAAAAATTCAAGATCCCTAAAAACGTTCCTGCTACAACAAAGATGAAAGAAATATCGAACATCTCACCAGGCTATGAGTTCGACTCGATAAAAGCTTCCCTAGAAAGTGAATAGTTCTAGATTTAATTTGGGCACAGAGATTTTTCTCCGAAATTTAAGAGAACTTCTAAAGGAAGAAGGTAAACGAGTTAAAGCGTCGCTTTAACTCGTTTACCTTCTTTAAGGTTCGTTAAATTTATGTCGAGAAGAATAACATCTCCCTCTGACAAGCCTTGCTCAATGATTACGTCACTGTCATTTTCCAAACCTGTTTTGACAGGCTGAATTTTCGCCATACCTTGTTGTACTAGCCAGACAGCCTCTCCTTGTTGATAAGGAAAAAGAGCTGTTTTCGGGATCAGTAGTTTATTCGGAACCTCCAGCGTGGTAAATTTAACGTCGATGTCGCTGCCAAGAATCATGATAGAAGAGGAGGAGTTTTCGCTGAAAACAATCGTCACTTTCACACGGTTTTCCTTTAAACCAAGTGGAGAAACTCGCTCCACTGCAACAGAATCCACCTCTTCAACGCTACCCGAGAATTGTTTGTCTCCAGCGCTGGTTGCCTGAACAATTTGCACCGGACTTCCCACTTTGATGTCCATGGCATCACTCGCAAGGACAAAACTCTCTAATTTGTAGCCCTTATTGCCATAGACGGTCATCACTTGCTGACCTATCGGGATAACATTTCCTTCTTTAAGAGAAAGATCTTTGACAATACCATCTTGCGGGGCAACCCCAGTGACTTTGCTCTTCTTATCTTCTAATAGGTTGATCTGTGCTTGAACGACCTTTTCCTGATTGCTATAATACTGCTCCGTCCCTGGCAATACCTGATTTTGTTCATAAATTAGGTTTAATCCTTCTTTTTGTTGTCCCAAGTAATTGGTAGCTTTGTCCAAAGAAGCCTGAGCCTCTTCCAATTGAAGCTTAGATATTGAACCTGCATCAGCCAAGGCCTTCATCCTAGTCAGGTTGAGTTCCGCAGTCTGAGCGTCTCTCTCTGCCTGTTCTATCACTAGCTTCTGTTGCGCAATCTGAGCAGAGTTAGGGGTTTTGTAATTCTGCAAACGTTGACCTTCTAAACTTTGGATTTGAGCTTCCAGACCTTCCAACTGATAGTTTAGATCATCCGTACTGATCTCAAAAAGCACTTGTCCCTTTTTGACAGTATCTCCATCCTTAACCTTTAAAGACTGAAGTTTCCCATCGACTTGATTGAAAATGGGCCATTCCTCCGAGGGTATAATTTGCCCTTGCTCTGTGAATCCTTTAGTAAAGTCCTTAGGATGAAGTGTTAACACTTTAGCGGACAGAGGCGTGGCATTCGAAACTGCAACAGCAATTAAAACTAGGACGACAAGCCCTCCCGCAATTAAGAACCTTCGCTGTTTGCGGTTCGGCAGTTTAAGGTTACGCGTCTTTTCAATAGCCATTTATAGCCCCCCTCTTTCAGTTCTTAGTCTCTCGTCGCTAGAATCTCAACATATGGAAGTGACTTTATTTTGTAGTAAGCCCTACTTTGAGCAGCCAAAACAGAAAACGCTGTCCCAGCCGTCGCACCCAGTAACGCTACAGGCGGAAGAACTGCAGGAAGAGAGAAAAGATCCGTGCTCATGGCCTGGGCCATGCTAATCCCCAGCCCATAGGCCAATGGTATGCCTAGGAGAATACCGCAAGCAAACAAAGCCCATTGCTCGGAAGTGATGACCCGCAATACCTCTCTTGGCGTCATTCCTAAAACACGAAGAGAAGCCAACTCCCGTTTCCGCTCAGACAAGGAAATAATACTGGAATTATAGATCAGGGCAAATCCCGTTATTCCCCCTAGAATGGCCAAAAGCCACGTTGTGAAACCATACGAATCCATCATTTTATGAATTTTGTCGCCCTCATCTTTTAGGGATGTGATCGAAGCAACATTGCTGGCATTGAGATACTTAGTTTTAATAAGCCCAACCTCCGCTGGATTCATATTAACCAGCATCGAGGTACTAATATCTCCTTGCCGAAGAAATCCTTGCAGTTCTTTTTCCTCCATAAAGGCATTGAGTCCGACATATTGAGGAACCACCCCTTTGACCAACAAGCGTTCCGCTTTCTCACCCACTGGTTCCCTCCGCAAGGGACTTTCGACGTAGATCTCATCTCCTACCTTGACGTTTAAGGCCGTCGCTAAACGTTCGGAAAGCAAAATCCCGTGATCTGGAATCTCGACACGTCTACCACTCTTATCCAGAATGTTATAGAGATTGGCCCCCTTTTCAAGGCCCATAAGGACAACTTCTTTAGATAACCCACTATTTTTCAAGGTGGCAGGCGCTTCTAAGACGGGTTCCACTTTGCTAACTCCGGCCTCATGAGCTAGGGCTAATTCCACGTCATTTGTCGAGGAGGGTTGGGCTAATTGTAGTTTTACGTCATACGTCTGGACCTGTTCCAACTGTACCACGGTCAGCAAGTTAATCATGTTCTGCAGGGACCAAGAGACGGTCATCAAACTAAACACCACTGCAATTCCTAGAACGTTAAATAGGCTTCTCAAAGGAGTGCGAAATACATCCCGAATCCCCATTTGCGTTTGTGAAGAAAGAGCTCTCCAAAGCCATGTGATTCTCTCAATTCGAGTCTTGCGAGCAGTCATTGGCGCTGGGGGCCTCATGGCTTGAGCGGGTTCCAAACGCAAAATATCCAGACTTCCTCGTAGACCACTTAGAACACTAAAGAAAAGAGCCAAGGCGAGGCTTATGAAAATGTACTTAACGGAAAATGTGCTTTTAAGCCCTGGTAGATCGAAAAATTGTTTGTACAAGGTGGTGAGAGGAAACGAAAGTGCGATTCCGGATAAACTCCCCAGTAATCCTCCCGCCGTTCCTATGACTAAAGGATATGTGAGATAGTGCCAAACAATTTCTCGATCCGTGAAGCCAAAGGCTTTCAGGGTCC
>JAJYAS010000496.1 GCA_021779415.1 Bacillota bacterium | reverse complement strand
AGGGGTTGATGGGGACTCGAAATCAAGTACAGTGTATGCATACTTTCCTTTGCTTTTATTAATCATGTCGGGAATATTAATATTTTCTTTGGCGAAGGTTGATGTGAATTGACTTAACATGTTGGGTATATTCCTATGATTAATGGCGATCCGTCCAGTATGGGTACAAATCCCCATATCACAGTTAGGAAAATTAACCGAATTCTTGATATTCCCATTTTCAAGGTAGTCCATTAATTGCTGAACTGCCATAACCGCGCAGTTATCCTCTGATTCACTCGTCGAAGCTCCTAAATGAGGAATGGTAATGACTCCGTCGACGCCGCACACCTTGGGATTTGGAAAATCTGTGACATATCGACCGACTTTTCCGGATTTCAAGGCTTCAATCATATCCTCATCAATCACCAAAGAATCTCTAGAAAAGTTTAGTATTTTGACTCCATCCTTCATGATTGCAAAGGTCTCTTTGTTGAACATTCCCTTAGTTGAATCAGTTAAAGGTACATGGACTGTGATAAAATCACATTCTCGATAAATCTCTTCTAAAGACTTAGTGGGTTTAATAAATTTGGAAAGTCTCCAGGCGGCATCCACTGAAATAAATGGGTCATATCCGTAGACTTCCATCTCAAGTTTATTCAGGGCGTTAGCTACTAAAACTCCAATCTCTCCAAGTCCTATGACTCCTAGTTTTTTCCCTTTAATTTCTGTTCCAGCAAACTTTGATTTGTTTTTCTCCACCAGTTTTGCGACTTCTGGATCCTGTTGGCATGAATTTACCCAGTTAACTCCTCCGAAAATGTCACGCGAAGCAATAATTAAGGAAGCAATGACAATCTCTTTAACTCCATTCGCATTAGCACCTGGAGTATTAAAGACGACAACACCACTTTCGGCACATTTGTCTAAAGGAATATTGTTAACACCCGCTCCCGCTCTAGCTATAGCCTCTAACGAATGGGGTAACTCTAATTCATGAACATTAGAACTTCTAACGAGTACTGCATTTGCATCCTCTATACGATCCACCATTTGATAATGATCAGTTAATAGGTCCAACCCCACATTAGCAATCGGATTTAAACAATTAATATTAAACATTAATACTTCCACCCCTTATTTATTCTCTTCTTCAAATTTTTTCATCAGTTCAACTAGAGCCTTGACCCCTTGAATTGGCATGGCATTGTAGATACTTGCTCTCATTCCACCCACCGTTCTATGCCCCTTTAAGTTTTCTAATCCAGCAGACTTAGCTTCTTTAATAAATTTAGCATCCAGCTCATCGGAGCCTGTTACAAAGGGGACATTCATTAAAGAACGGTCCTTCTTGACAACGGTACCCCGAAATAATCTACTGGAATCAAGGTAATCATATAAAATAGCAGCTTTTTCTAGGTTAACTTTTTTCATCGTCTCGAGCCCACCCCGATTTTGAACCCACTTAAATACCTTACCGCAAATATAAATTCCATAGGCGGGAGGGGTATTATACAGAGATTTATTATCGGCATGAATCTTATATTTCAGCATCGTTGGAGTCCCAGGTAAGACATCCTCTCTAATTAAATCTTCACGAATAATAACTACAACAACGCCAGCAGGACCAATATTTTTTTGAACACCTGCAAAAATTAGGCCGTACTTTGTTACATCAACAGGTTCAGAAAGAATATCTGAGGACATATCAGCGATTAAGACTTTGTCCCCTGTTTCTGGTAATTCATGATATTTGGTTCCATAGATGGTATTGTTATGGCATATATAGACATAATCAGCATCATCCGAAATCTTAAGGTCCTTTAAATCAGGAATATATGAAAAAGTCTTATCTTCAGAGGAAGCAATGACATTGATTTTGCCATATATTTTCCCCTCTGAGATCGCTTTTTTTGCCCATTGCCCCGTGTTAATGTGATCGGCCACTCTATTTTTCATCAAGTTCATGGGGATCATGGCAAACTGTTGAGATGCTCCCCCTTGAAGGAATAGAACCTTGTAATTATCAGGAATTTTCATTAAATCCCTTAATGTGTTTTCTGCATCAACTATAATTTGTTCAAAAGCCTTCGAACGATGACTCATCTCCATTACGGACATGCCCGTACCGTTGTAGTCTAACATCTCCGCCGCTGCTTCTTTAAGCACCTCTTCCGGTAATACAGCAGGACCTGCCGCAAAATTATAAACTCTTGTCATAAAAAATCCTCCTTCTTTCTTCTATTTAAAACGTACCTTAACATATTATTAATGCGTCCTTTGAGTTGAGCACAATACCATTAGTAACTTCCAAGATAATCCCCCTTTTTAAAAATATTGATTAAATGTATTAAATTGGTTAATCGGAGAAAAAACAAAACCCACCCCAGCATTGGGGCGGGAATTCCGCGGTGCCACCCAAGTTCTAGTCGATAAAGGTACATGAAAACAGACGCTTAAAATTATAAAAACCCCTCATCCCAAATAAGGGACGAGAGGTTATTCCCGCGTTGCCACCCATGTTGCCTAAATCGGCCAACTTATGTCCGCTTTATCGGGCGGAACCCGTCACAATTCATCATTGGCCACTCCAGGATGGAATCCTTCAGCTCTGTAGACTGACTTGCACCAACCGTCAGTTCTCTTAACTCTAGGAGCTAGGGACTTCCCTTCATCGTGTTAAGTATTATTTTTTAGATTATATAGATATTAATTGATTCGAGCCTGCATGTCAAGTCTTTATTTTATATTTTCATGCTAAAAATCTTCACCCTCAACCATGCAAATGGATTTGAACACTAAATTTCATCGTTATGAAATATCATGTATTAAAGAATATTGGATTGTTCATCCTGACTTAGCCATAGATCTTAGCGACTACTTCCAAGTCTTATGCGAAGAGTAAATGACTAAATTCTTCTTTTTCGAGTTAAGTTAAGTGAGGGTTTTTATATCCCAGCTGAACTTGAAAGAAGGGATTAAATTGGAACAATGCCAAAAGTGTAACATTAAAGTTGCGAAAGAGGATTTGTATGAAGATCATGGTTTACAGATCTGTGAAGATTGTAAGATGAAGAATGTCGTTTCTCCTCCCGAATCCTGTGCGAACATGAAAAACATGATTAAGTAGCGAAAAATTTATAGTTTAATAAAATCCAATAAAAATTGGCGCCTCATTTTTGGGCACCAATTTTCTCTAACTATTTATGGGAATTATTATGATCATATGACTAATTTAGAAGGAAATCAAAAACTTATGTCGAATTTTTTGAAATTAGTTACTTTTTATTTGGCTTAAATATAGTCATTCTAATATAATATGTAGGATCTCGCTTGATAAGCAGATTTATACAATCCGTATACTGGGAAAAAAAGATACTTATTAAATATGGAGGGACGATAGAATAGCCAATGATCTAGGCTTAACTATGGCAGGGGGATTAGGATGGAAACTTATGTAGCTAGGCAGCCGATTTTCGATCTTAAAGAAAATGTTTTTGCTTATGAATTACTCTTCCGTAAAGGGTCGCAGAATTATTATGAAGGCATGGATGGGGATCAGGCTACTACGGACGTGATTGTGAATAGCTTCTTAAACATTGGTATTGAGACATTGACTCGGGGCAAGCGGGCATTTATTAATTTCACAACCAATTTAATAAAAGAACAGACAGCCTATATATTGCCTTCTGACCTCGTTGTTGTAGAAATATTGGAAGATATTGAGCCGGATCAGGATATTGTGTTAGCTTGTCAGAAGTTAAAAGAAGCGGGCTACCTCCTTGCCTTAGATGATTTCGTCTTTAAAGAACAGTTCAAGCCACTTATTGATTTAGCGGATATTATAAAAATTGATTTTACTACTACATGTGAAATTGAGCGCATTGATATCGTTAAGCGGCTAAGTTCCCATAACATTATGTTCTTAGCGGAAGATC
>JAJYAS010000012.1 GCA_021779415.1 Bacillota bacterium | reverse complement strand
ATCTACATTTATAGATTCAGTTAGTTCATCGCCCTTATAACTTGCATTAAAATCTTCAGGAGCTCTTTCCTTACTATTTTGCCACTCTAATGCTTCAAGTTTTGTTTCAAACCCTTTAAACACTGCCCCTTTATAACCCTTGACTGATGCTTGACATTCAGGCCAGTTATTAAAAATTCCTACTTTAGCTCCCTCTTTTACGACGTAGTACTTCTTTTTTTTACCCAAAGCTGTTCCCCCTGAAAATTCTTCATCTAAATCCTAATTATAATCGTTTTCAGCGAAATATAAAATATGGAAGTAAGTAATATAAAGTTTTTGTAATAAACTGAATTATTAATTAATATTTACGTATACTGAATTGTCTAAATATTTTATTGGATAGGCAGGATAATCCAAACCCTTGTTGAAATTCTAAAAATAGCCTGAACGTGTACGCAACTAAACTGAAGTACCTGTTGGAAACAAACTAAATAAAGGGGGAGTATCTATGGAGATTTATCGGGTAAAAGTTGGCGCAGAAGGAGAAATTGTTTTACCCTTGGAACTGCGTAAGCTCTTCGGACTGGTTGCGGAGGATACGTTAGATTTATGTGTTGATTCCGAAGGTAAAGTATTTGTCCATACCGCCGAGCGTTCAGTCCGACCTCTTTCAGATTTCTTTGAGGATCTAATTGTCAGTGATTTGCTTGCTAATGGTTGTAACGGTGATTGCTTAAAAGCCAAACTTCTCGAGTGCAAATTAAAACTTAGTACCATACTCGATCGTTTGTCAGAGGAAGCCCATAGGGCACATAAAAACGGCCAATCTATCAAATGGTGGGAATGTCAGGCTTTAGAAACCCTAGGTATTGAGCAGGTCGCCAAAGGTAACTATGACGTTATGCTAACTACACGTAGCATCCATGATTTAGTTGTCCTACGGGAAGAAGTGCTTAGGGAAGTTCCAGTAGTTTTTGAGGCTCTAGAACAAGACCCCTTAGCTTTTAAACGGCTTAGGGGACCCTACTACGAAACCTACAGGGTTTCCTTCCGTTGTGGATCAAAAGAATATCGGGTAATTTACACCGTCTTTTCTCAACTAAACCTTTTAACCATTTTAACAGTTGGAGAGCGCGAGGTAATATATGACATGCTTAACGGGATAGCATAACCCTAGTATTTTGAACAGCCAGTACCTTACTGATAAGGATACTGGCTGTTCAAAATAAGAAGGGGCCTTGATTACCAAGGTATACGCTTCGCCTCTACAATAGTGGCCGGGGAGTCATTAGTCCAGGGTTCTTTGTCAAAGTTCCCCCACAGTCCGCTGATCTCCCAACCGGTATCTAACAAGGCTCCCTTTAAGATATTGCACTTTAATGGAAAAAGGAGATTGACCCCAGATACAACCTCATTCCTGTCTGGGAACTCAATTTTCATAGAAAAGTCAATTCTCCCATCCGTTCTATACGTATAGAAGCGGTGAAATATTAGATTTGAAGTCTTAATGATGGGGAGTTCCTTTACTTGCTTTGCTAATATCCTATCATAGTTTACGGTTTGTAATAAGAGGCGTCTACCCTTTTCCCTGAATTGAGTCAAGGCCTGTTTCAGCTCACATTCCCCAAACACATGCGCTAACGAGTTGCCTAAGCAAACTATTCCGTCAAACTGTTCCGTAATACCACTGAGGTCCAGCATATCTCCTACTGAAAACGATGCGGTACTTTTCTTTTCCAATGCTTTTTTCTTGGATATCTTAACCATTTCTCCACTGAGATCCACACCGAGGACATTGACACCGTTTTGACTGAGCTCTAAAGCAAACGTTCCGGTGCCAGAACCGATATCCAGCACCGATCCCGGAGCTTCACGTTTCAAATAGTCCTGCAGAAATGCTTTTTGTGCCCCCTTTAACGGGAAAATTTCATCGTAGTAATCGGCTAATGTCCGATAAAAATCCATCTCTAGTCCTCCTCTCCGTATTACCATACAAATCCAAGCAGGAGTTTTGTGAGGTGGGAACCTTTAAAGTTCTAGACGGATCGTATGGACTTGACCGTCATCTTCTAACAAAATAACAGGTTCCTTTAAAACTTTTTCATCTAATGTGACTTTCTCACACCCGGTCATTCTACCCCTTGGATTCTCGACGATAATCACGTATTGCGTTGTCTGATACTGATAAGTTAGGCGATAACTCTTCCAACGGCATGGTATACACGGTTTCAAGACTAATTTATCCCCTTGACGTTTAAAACCTAGAATCCCCTCAAGTCCCGCCTGATACATCCACCCGGCTGCTCCAGTATACCACGTCCATCCTCCTCTGCCCACATGAGGGTGTGTGGCATAAACATCTGCAACCATAACATAGGGTTCTACTTTATAACGATTCACTTCATGTTCTGTACGGGCATGATGAATGGGACTTAACATCTGAAAGAGTTCTGTTGCCTTGTCCCCTTCTCCTAAACTTGCGTAAGCCAAAATTGCCCAAATAGCCCCATGGGTATACTGTCCGCCGTTTTCACGAACCCCGGGAACGTACCCTTTTATATATCCGGGATCTGGCAAAAATTTATCAAAGGGCGGGGTCAATAAAAGGAGAACACCGTCTTCCTTGCGCCACAAATAGTGTTCTAAGGCCAGCATAGCATCTTTAGCCCGAGAAGATTTGGCTGCTCCGGAGAGAACAGACCAGGATTGAGCGATGGCATCGATTTGACATTCTGGATTTTGAGACGACCCTAACGGTGTCCCGTCATCAAAATAAGCTCGCCTATACCAACCACCATCCCAGCCATGGAGCTCAATATTTTGCTGTAATTCTTCGGCAATACCACGATAGCGGGCGCCTCTCTCAAGATCTTGTCGAGAATCGCATACCGTAGCAAAACGCTTTAAAGTTAGATATAAAAACCACCCCAGCCACACACTTTCTCCTTTTCCTCTGGGCCCGATGCGACTGAAGCCATCGTTCCAGTCTCCTGAGCCGATAAGCGGCAACCCGTGTTCCCCAAAACGCAACCCTCTCTCGATGGCACGGATACAGTGTTCATACACACTACCCTGCTCATGAGAAATACCGGAAATTGAATATCGTTCGTCTTCATCTTCCTTCAAGGGCTCATCCTCAAGGAAGACTATCGACTCCTCCAAAACGCCCTCGTCCCCTGTGCGTTCAATATAATGGGCCGTTACAAAGGGCAACCATAACAAATCATCAGAGAATTTGGTTCGAATTCCTTTTCCTTTCCCTGCGTGCCACCAATGCTGCACATCCCCTTCTAGAAACTGATGTCCGCAATGGAGAATAATTTGTTCACGAGTAACCTGGGGAGTCGTATAAACAAGGGCCATCACGTCTTGAAGTTGATCCCTAAAGCCAAACGCTCCTCCTGACTGATAAAACGCTGAGCGGGCCCATAGACGACAGACCACCGTCTGATAGAGCAACCAGCGGTTGAGAAGTATATTCATCGAAAGATCAGGCGTGTCAACCTGAATGTTTCCCAACAATTTATCCCAATACTGCTTGACTTCTTCAAGAACTTTATCTAACTTTCCAGGCTGACCATAAGCGTCTACAATTTGCTCAGCCTCTGCTTCATTTTCTGTTTCGCCGAGTAAGAAAGTAAGAGTCTTCGTCTCACCGGGAGACAGAGAAACTATGAGTTGTAAGGCAGAACAAGGATCAAGTCCTGCCCCAATTGTTCCTGAAAAACGGTCCAGTTTTAACCCCTCGGGGTCTTCCAAACTTCCGTTCCTTCCGATAAATTCAGAACGATCCCCCGTATAACTTGCCAACTCTGCACCAAAAGCAGCTAAAAATCCAATCCTCCCAGCGAAATCATCTTGATACGTATTGCGAGCAAATAAAGTATTTTGTTCTTCATTGTATTCTGTCACTAGATAAGGAGCGGTTTGCTCGCGTGCTACGCCCATTACCCATTCAACATAATAAACTGCACTTAAACGTTGAACTTGACTCGTTGTGTTGGTGATCATTAATTCTAGGACCTTGACGGACTCCTTTATAGGTACAAAGAGACGTAACGTTTGCATAAGCCCATGACTACAATGTTCAAACGTCGAATACCCTTGGCCATGCCGGATAGTGTATAAACCCTTTTCGCGCTTCGGACTAGCTGTGACAGACCATGCTTCCCCAGTTTTTTCATCACGTAAGAAAAGAGCTTCCCCTGTTGGATCGATAATTGGATCATTTGACCAAGGGGTAAGCTTGTACTCCCTACTATTAAGAGACCAGGTATAACCAGCACCCACTTCAGACACTTGAAAACCGAACTTGGAATTGGCAATGACATTGATCCAAGGTAAGGGAGTATTCATGCCTTCCTGTAGTCTGATGATATATTCGGTGCCGTCCTCGCTAAATCCACCGTATCCATTGGCAAACAACAGCTGACCCATTGCCGGATCTGACACCGCTGAATGAAACTCACTGACTTCTTCCTGAACAACTGGGTTGGGTAGGTCTTGGGCCTTTTCTTGGCTATCTGTTTCAGAATGCTCGACATCTGAGAAAATGACCTTCCCTTTTTTGCGAATTTGAACGGAACACGATCCTCCTTCTCCACTAAATGTTATTCGAGCAACAGCACAGAGAAGTGTGACATCTTCCGGCTGAACATGACCTTTTTGAAGCAGAAAGACACCGCCAGATTGATTCAGTAGATCGCGAGCATGCCCCATTGAGATAAAATCACGGAGAGTATCTTGGAAAGCCTGAACATAGCCACTCTCATCTTCATTGAGTATGACTAGATCAGCATACAACCCTTTTAGCCTCCAGTATTCATGGATCTTTAAGAGTCTTCGTACCAAATCCAAATTTTCCGCATCTTTCACTCGAACTAGGACGATAGGAAGATCTCCTGAAATTGCATAAGGCCAGAGAGAAGACTGCCCTTTGCGATTATGCTTAATGCATTCCTCTACATCTCTTCGGCAAGGACTAATGAAAAGCAAATGTCCTCCAAGACTTAAACTCTCGTTTGCCTGAGCTGCCGTCAAATTCAAATGCCTAAGTTCCATAGTACTTTGTGTCCATGCCAGCTCAAACGCCCTATTGACAGAGAGCGGATCCCGGTATTTTTCCGCCATGCTGATGATCTCTTCACGGTTGTCAGCATATCCCATTGAGAAGGAAACCCGAACGGTTTGCCCAGGGCAGATTCTTACCCTCTGTCGCAAGCTCATCATGGGATCCAACACGGCTCCAACGGTATTAGACAAGGGATGATTCGCATCTAACGCTTGTGGCTTCGCAAGGCTTCTCCCTCGCCCAATAAAGCGTGCACGATCCGTCTCATATTGAAGAGAGCCCACTTTTTCCCCTTCCGTTGCCACCGTATGCATGAGCCACAACCGAGCCTGATTTTCACTGCGTGGTCTTCGTGACGCCAATAACGACCCATGTGCAAATTCAGTTTGAATAAAGAGATTGCCAAACGCCGGATGTGCCAAATCTTCACTTGGCCTAGCCAAAACCACTTCAAAATAACTGGTAACTTCAACTGTTCTGTCATGTTTACTGTGATTTGTTAAGGATATACGTCGCATCTCCGCTTGGTCTTCAGGAGATACGACAACTTCAGTACGGGTTGTTATGTTGCCATCCTTGCGAGAGAACTCTACTTTGTCCGGTGAAAAAATCACCTGATAGTCTTCGCCAGAATCTCGACAAGGTTGATGGGTTGCAGACCATACGTCTCCAGAATTCAAGTTTTGAATATAAAAGTACATTCCCCATGCATCCCGAGTTACGTCTTCCCGCCAACGGGAAAGGCTAATCTCCCGAAATCGGCTAAACCCTGCACCAGCATTCGTCAGCATGACAGAATACTGTCCATTAGAAATACAGTGTGTGATTGGCATAGAACTCTTTGTCGTGTCCAGCAAAATCACCTGATTATTTTCTAGATCGGCAACCTTAGAATTCCGTTCTCTCACAGCTTGTTCCCCTTCTAGCGGAGGAATAACCGGTATAGACATAGGCAGACGTTCTTGTAACAGAAGCTCTGTGGCTTGGATTAAGGCTTCACTGTGCAAACGATGTTGCATACGATTGTCGCATAACACATTATTTAGGGCTAATAAACTCATTCCTTGATGATGAGCCATAAAACTCCGGATCAACATCAAGGGGCGTCCAGCAGGAAGACGTTCAGGGGTATAGTCGGCCGCTTCATATAACCCATACCGTCCTCCGAAACCCCTTTGCTCCATCGCAGAAATATTTAATAGTGCCTCATGTGGAGATACCATTAAAGCCAAAAAACTTGCATAGGGCGCTATCACAAGATCCTGAATTAAACCCCGCTTAAGACCTAAGCCCGGAACTCCGAAGGCCTTATACTGATAATTGAGTTGGGGATCGAAAGCAGAAAATCCTGATTCAGATATACCCCAGGGTACGTTGTGTTCTTGACCATACTTCCTTTGCACCTCCACAACAGAACGATACGTTTCATCGAGAAGTGTCCCCTCATAATTTCGCATTACCAGAAGAGGCATTAAAAATTCGAACATCGTCCCGCTCCACGAGACTAAACTTCGCTTTCCTTTAGCTAAGGTTAAAGAACGTCCTAGCTTAAACCAATGACTGTGGGGCACATCCCCTTTGGCTATGGCAATAAAGCTCGCCTGACGGGCCTCTGAAGCCAGCAAGTCATAATACGACTTATCCAACATACTCTCTCCAACACGGTACCCAATAGAAAAGAGTTGACGGGCTTCGTCAAAGAGCGGTCTGAACTCTGTAGCCAAGACCATTCCTTCAAGCCGCTGTTGTAACTCCACTGACTTATGAATATAAGTCTGAAGTTCTTTTAGTGCTCCGCCAATCCCCTCTCTCATCTCGGGGAGTAAACTCTCTTCCTGAAGTACATCTGTATAGCTTTGAGCGAGTTCCTTCAAACTGATTTCAAAGACCTTAGCGTTCAGGAGTGCATGGGTTTCTGAACGCTCAGTATCTATTACCCACGGGTAGACATCTCCCATTTCTTGACAAAAAGATTGTATCATCATATCCAGACGGCGCGCCCAATAGATACCCTCGATGGTCAATTCATGATTTACAAACTCATTTGGCCATAATGCCAATAGATTCATCCAACTCTGCACTGTCCACGTTTCAGATGAACCAAGCACATGGTCAAGAGCCTGATCAAATTCATGAAGTTCCTCGTAAGTATCCCGACCAACCACTTCAATTAATAAATTATAAGTGTCCCTCAGTCCCTGCGCAAATTGCAGATCAAGCAGAGGCTTGTCTAAGATCTCGGCAAGTCCTGATTTTAACGTCATCAAATATAGCACATAATTACCGCTATCAACGGTAGACACGTAACGAGGTTCCAAAGGCACCAGACTCTGGGTATCGTACCAATTATACAAATGCCCTTTCCAATGTCCTAGACTATCAATCGTTTCCAACGTGTGCTCAATTCGCTCATACATTGTTGATAACGAAATGTACCCAAAATCCCGTGCTGACAAATTTGCCAGTAAAGCTAGTCCTATGTTTGTGGGCGACGTCCGATGGGCCACACCATTAGGGGGTTCTATTTGGACATTATCTGGAGGAAGCCAGTGGTCCTCGTTGCAGACAAACTCTTCAAAAAACGCCCAAATTTTCCGGGCATACCGTCGCAATGCAAGTTGATCTGAAAACGAGAGTGCTTCTTTTTTATGCTGAGTGGGCAAGCTTACGCGATGGGCAACCCAAAGTGAAGCGACCCACACCATCCCCAATGGAATAAATCGCCCTAACTTCGTTGGAAAAGAAGAACGAATGGTCAAAACTGCTATCAAGACAAAAAAGGCCACTGACCACATTGTACTTAGCATCGTTTTCAAACTGACATCTAAGCGTTGCTCGGTATCTGCCGCAGTTTCCCATTCTAATAAATGTCGATGAGAAACAAACTGACGATAGAGGCTTCGCACGATCGCATCGAGCATCATTAAAGCCGTGAACGGCAGAAAAATAAACTGAAGCGCAAACTGAGTAACTAAGGTTGATAGGACTTGACCAATATCCCCTTGTTTCCCTCCTTCAACTAAGAAACTATTGATCATATTTAAAGCCATCGGCCAAATTAAACTCACGGAGATCAATCCAACCCATACTAAGGGGTCTCCAGAAAGGACCGTAAACGCTAGAATCAAAAGGAGTAACTGGGCAGGAGCTTCTAGACTTCTTCTTAAGTTATCAAAGATCTTCCACCGTGAAACAAACGGAATAGGCTTTAAGAGCCAAGGTAAAAGTTGCCAATCTCCTCGGACCCAACGATGTTGTCTACGCATATAAGCGAGGTAACTGGCAGGATAACCATCGACCAACTCTACATCCGTTACAAGTCCAGCTCTGGCGTATAACCCCTCGATCAAATCATGGCTGAGAATGGTGTTTTCAGGAAAGGCGTTATGGGTTACCTGATGAAAGACATCGATATCGTAAATCCCTTTACCCGTAAAAATCCCTTCGCCGAACAAATCTTGATAAACGTCGGATACTGCCGTTGTATATGGATCAACTCCGACTCTACCAGAAAAAATCCGGGAAAATTTGGTCGCCCCAGCGCTCAAAATTGAGACTCCAACGCGCGGTTGAAGGATCCCGTAGCCCTGCACCACCCTCCCTCCATCCTCACTCAAGCGTGGCGCATGGAGAGGGTGAGCAAGCGTTCCAATTAACTTTCTGGCCGTCCCCTGCGGCAACTGGGTGTCTGCATCAAGTGTTATGACATAACGAAAGGTTGGAAGAATCGATAATTCGCCAATTTGAATATCAAAGTTTGTCGCCCCATCCTGACGTAAGAGACAGTTGAACTCAACAAGTTTTCCCCGTTTTCTCTCCCATCCCATCCAGACGCCTTCAGGTGCATTATAAATTCGTTTGCGATTAAAGAAGTAAAACCTACCTTGACCATATTTGTTGTTGAGATTCTCGATCGAAGCCCTTGCCGCTGAAATAATTTCCTCATCCCCTTCTACTGCTTCTGAAGAGGCATCTGCGAAATCACCCAGTAATGCAAAATGTAAATTATCATCCCTATTGGCTAGATGATATACTTCAATTTCCCCGACAAGTTCCTTAACTCTGTCCACACTCGTTAATAAAGTAGGCACTGCCACCATCGTCCGTAATTCTTCTGGAATCCCTTCCCTTAACTCTAATTTAGGGAGAAACGTTGGGCAGAAAACTTTTGATACCACCCAATTAACCAAAGGAATTATCAAACTACTTGCCCATACGATTAGACCAAGAAATAATAGAAAATGCATAAGCGAAAGAGAATTTGTTTGAAGAACGTTCGCTAGTGTCAGAAAACATAGACATCCTGTTCCGATGAGCAAACTACCAAAATAATAGGTTCCTGGCTTTTCACATATGGCATGTTGAATCCTATACGCCATATTTCGGGGTGGGCCAAAATCTTGTTTCATTTCTCGTTCAAGTGAATCTCGTCCTGCCCCAATCAAATCATAACCCACATGAGACGATACTGACTCCCCGTTTTCATGCGCCTTTTCTGCTCTCGATAACACTTTTCGAGCTACGACCAGCTCTGAAACTTTAAAATATCGAGCGATCTTTTCCACCTGATGGCGATAGGCGTCCCGTGACTCAAAGTCCATCTGGATATAGACTCCATTTGGATCCTTATTGAATAAACGTTCAACTAAACTTACTTCCTCAAAAAAGCGAGGCCAATCTTCAGCTTTAATGAAATGAATGCTTAAAATAGCATGACCCATAGACACTTGATACATCGATTGACGTTGGCGTTCAAGTTTGGCCAATTCTTCAATCGTTGTGTCTTGTTTAGCGACGACTCGGTCGACCCAGTGTAAAAGAGGGGCAACGTCTACTCCAAGGTCACGCAGGCGCTTGAGGATCTGTTCTGCATAAGCAGAAGAATATTCTCCTTGAGATGTGAGTGTTTTTAGAATCACTTCCCACTTTTGTGGCCCATACTCTGATTTTATCAGCGGTAAGACCCAATTATCGGCCGCCTCTCTTTCAGTTTGGGTAAGCAAAATTTGTTCTGCTATCCTTCGAATGTTTTCCAAAAGGATAATCTTCAGCATTATTGGGATCGCCCACAGTTCCCCACTCGACAAGGGTACTTGTACCTGATAGGCATTAATAAATGCTTTGAGCGTATCGCTTTGTAATTGACTATCCGTATGTTCGATGAGTTCAACTAATAAACCATAAATCCTTGGGTAGCCTTGAAAATCCCCACTTGCATTGCGTGGTAGTTGACGTTCAAAATTTAGAGGAAGAGTTTTTTCAATTTCCTCTCTTAAATCTTTGAGACTATAGTAATTGTCTAATAGCCATTCCGTAGCTGGCACAATATCTTGAGTTCGTGTTGCATAGTCAGTTATTTCACGGTAAGCCAGCTTTAAGAACTTCATATTTTGCCTTACCCTTGGTAATAAGGTTCTCATTGGGTAGCTAGTTCCTTGGTTGGCATTAAATCGAGCAATTTCTTCAGCATGCTTAAGTAAATCTTCCCCATGTAAGACAATATCTTTATAGGGTTTATCCTTTGTTACTGACCGTGTATAAAACTTCATTCTTCGTCTCCGTCTATTTTTTTACATCCATTTAAGCATTATTCCCATTTCCCCCCTCTTCATTCATCAGAAAGAAACACCCTAATCATTTATCAAGGCCCGAGGCGCGACGTTCGAGGCTCGAAAGTTAAACATTGCAAAAAAACACTCTAACCAATTCATTATGGTTAGAGTGTTTCTAAATTCATCCAAAACGCTCATTAAATTCTTCTAAGGTTAAGAGCACTTGCCGTGGCTTACTCCCTTCATAGGCCCCCACAACCCCTTGTTCTTCGAGCATATCCATTAAGCGTGCCGCTCGAGCATAGCCTAACTTTAACCGCCGTTGCAAGAAGGACACCGAGGCCATCCCCGTCCTAATGAAAAGTTGTCCTGCTTCAATAAACAAGGCATCATCCGGTCCGTTACTTTCTTCATTTTTAAGACTTGTGTCGGCAAAAAGTCGCTCTGGATCAAGATACTCTGGTTTACCCAGTCCTTTCCAATGGGTAATGACCCGTTGTACTTCTTCATCAGTAACCAAACACCCTTGCACACGCAGTGCTTTATTTACGCCCAAGGGGGAATAAAGCATGTCCCCACGTCCTAGGAGTTTTTCAGCGCCTGTTGCATCGAGAATGGTGCGAGAGTCAATTTGAGACGAAACCGCAAACGAAATTCGACTGGGTATGTTCGCCTTGATTACTCCAGTAATCACATCAACTGACGGGCGTTGCGTCGCAATCACCAAGTGAATCCCTGCTGCCCGAGCCATTTGGGCTAAGCGACATATGGCTTCTTCCACTTCCCCAGCCGCAACCATCATCAGATCGGCTAGCTCATCAATAATCACGACAATGAAGGACAAGGCTGGTGTCCTTCTCGCTGTTTCATCGGCTTTCAATTTATTATAACGCTCGATATCTCGAACCCCTGCAGCAGCAAAAAGTTCATACCGATTTTCCATCTCTTTAACGATCCATTTCAGAGCACTCGCTGCTTTCTTCGGATCGACCACAACCGGAGCCAATAAGTGCGGGATGCCGTTATACTGATTGAGTTCCACCATCTTAGGATCGACAAGAAGAAACTTCACCTCATCTGGAGTCGCATTATAAAGAATAGAATTAATAATCGTCGTTATGCAGACACTTTTTCCTGATCCAGTTGCCCCTGCCACAAGAAGATGGGGCATTCTTATCAAATCCGCAATGATAGGTTGATCCGCAATATCTTTCCCCAAGGCAACCTTGAGCTTGGAAGGGTATTGTCCGAAGCTATCTGTTTCAAGCACTTCGCGAAATGGCACAGAACGAGCCTGCTTATTCGGGACTTCAATCCCAATGGCTGCTTTACCAGGAATGGGTGCTTCAATGCGTACATCCCGAGCAGCAAGTCCTAAGGCAATATCATCCGATAAATTAACAATCTTGCTAATCTTAACTCCTGGAGCTGGGGCTAGCTCATATCGGGTAATGACCGGGCCTCTGGTTACGCGAATAACTTTAGCTTTTACTCCAAAATCCAGCAGCACTTTCTCCAGTAATTTTGACGTTTCCGTATCCTGAATTATTACTCGTTGTGGCATTGGATCCAATAAGTTATATTCAGGAACCTCCCAATGCTCGACTTTTTCAACGACAAGTTTAACCAATGGAGCCACTTGCCCCGCATAATTTATGGGTAACTCTGTGGCAGCTGCCATCGGAGCTTCAAACTCGTAATTAGCGTGAAAGGTGCTCTCCGTATTCAATAGCTCATCCTTCGAATCCGGCACCGAAGCTGGTTCTTCCTTGAATTCGACGTTGGTTTCCTGGCCATTTTCCTCTATCCTACCAGTCATGATTTCTGGCAATTCAATTGATTTCTCATCTAGTTCAAGGGTTTGAGCGTTCTTTTCGACTTCTGCGATTGTTGGATTAAGTGTTACCAAATCTTGGCTTAATCTATCATCCTTAAATTGGGCCAAGAACTCTTCTTGATCCTTTTGAGACTCGAAAATTGGAGAAAATATTGACTTCCTAACAGGTATTTCAGGTATTACTGGTACTTCCTTTAAAGTACTGCTGTCTTGCCAAGAGTTCTCTCGTTCTAGTCCTTCCTCTTGGTCTACTTCCTCAAAGTAATTTCCAAGGCCGTTTAAAGTCGTCATTTTGCGCGGAATCTTAGTGAAAAACGACTCCCCCGTCCCAAAATATGAAGGAAAATCTTTCCCAACTTCCTCCATCTCTTCTGCCATTTGGTTATCTGTATCCTTCATTTCCAGCCATTCGGGAGAAGAAAAATAGCGGTTAAATCCCTGTAAACTAACAAGTTTCCCAGCAGGTAGAGGAACACCACGGGGCTCAAAGTCCGTTTTGAATTCTGATTCTCCTAATTGATCAGAATTCTGTTGATTTGACTTCATCTTGCGACGTTTTCCTGACTCCTTCGAGAGTCGCGCAGATGAAAATAATGCTGATTGTTTGAACACTGATGTCGAGGAATAAATCCAAAGAAGGAACGCTAAAACCAAACAAAAAATCAGCCCAAACCAGGCCAAGTTTTTTCCCATAACCGCAGCAAACAAGGTATAGACCTGTTTTCCCATAAAAAATCCCAAGCCACCCAATAGCCCTATCATAGAAAACAGTAATAAAATCACACTCAATAATTTAAGTCTAAGAGCGCTTGGATCCTTTTTCCTTTTTGACAAACCTTTCACCTCTCACTTCATATCCATTATGGTAGATGAGCTAGGAGAATGTCAAAAGGTTTTTTTGAAATCCCAGGGATTTTGATCATTAATAGCTCAACAATACTCCTGCCTGATTTGGCAAGGTATTGAATATTTCCTGAGATATTTCTCCATTTTCATTTAAAAACACGTTACCAGTGTACAGAAAATCTCCTTTTGTCCAATATCGCAGGTCCAGAAATTCAACAATACATTCTTCAGCATCAGATGTGTGGGCAATCACATGATAGTAAGGCGTAAATTGATTAAATATCTCAGCTAAATTTCCTTCCAGGGCATTAGAAACAGAAGGGTTATCTCTGTCAATTTTCGGTAAAACGCGACATATCATCGGTGTTTGATTTCGTATAATGCCAAAACGCACAAGTCCCCCTTTATAGAGGATAAAGTTCCACGCAAAAGGATGATACATCGCTGGGAGTACCTTGACTTGATCTTTATCGCCTAAATGATAGATCTCCATTAAACGGTCTCGCGTTCTAATTCTCCCTAAGTGACGGTAGCCAAGATATAAAATACTGATTAGAAAGGCACTCAGCGAATAAACTTGCGCTAAATCCGGAGTTTTTAGCGAGAGCATAAAAGACAATAAGAAAGCACCTAAAACGACGGGGTCCGTAAGCATAATCATATCAACCGTTATTTTCTTACGTGAAAAAGGCCATAAAAGCTCTGCTCCAAAGGAATTTAAAATGTCCATTATGCCATGGGACATTGTCCCAAGCAGAGTCCAAAAGAAAATAGTCGACCATGAGGTCGTTGGAAAGACAGCATAAAGTGCTGTACTCAAACCAAGAGCCATACTAGATAATGCAATCAAAGAATGACTGACTCCCCGGTGCTTTAATAAATAGTTAAAGCGGCCTTTTACATGAGCTATAATATCTAGATCAGGGAGCATTGCACCGAATGTGCAGCCCAAAATTACAGGATCATTCAGTTGCATAGTATGTCCCGAGAGGGTACTTAAAGCAATTCCGATTAAGCCATGGGTTATCGGATCCATTTTCAGCCCACCTCCATCACTAATAAAACAAACCATCAGTCCAACAAAACTTATTATATCATAAAGCAATAATAAGAAACTAAAGTCTTTGAAATTCCTCACTTCCAATATTTTGCTAGCTGGTATTAACACGGCCTACCGAAGCGCAAACACGGTAGGCCATATACTTGTTAATCTACTAGAAATTAGAACTTGGAAATTTAAAATATAAAGCAGCCGACTCCTGCCGACTGCTTTATTAGAGATTGTCTTATTGTATGTTGTTTATTCGTTAGCTAACTCTAGCAAGCGCTGATTCACATTATCTTTATAGACCCCGCCATGATAACAAATAACAGTTTTGATATCATATTGAGTTAGTTTTTTAAGTGATTTCTTAGCTGTATCGATGTCAGCCGAAAATTCTGGTTTTGGCCCAACCAATTGACCATCTATTACGTTTAGAGCGTCACCAGTAATAAGCGTTTTACTCTGGTTAAGATATAAGCAAATGTGACCCGGAGTATGCCCTGGTGACGGAATTACCGTGATTCCTCCACAGTAAGGTAATACTTCACCACCATCAAACGTTGTATCTACGGCAACTTTCAAGTTCAGCGATGCTTCGAAAACTCTCTCCATTTGTTTACGTTGTTCCTCGGGTAGGGCTTCTAACCTTTTAGCCATTTGTTGAGGATTCAATTTAATTAATGGTTTATCGCCTTGGATATAAGGCCTTTCTTCTCTGTGAGCCAGTACTTCCACTTTGTGATCTGATGACCTCAATATTTCCGGCAAACCACCAATGTGATCCAAATCTTGATGAGCAAGAATCACTTTTTTTAGCTTGCTGAAGGGAGCGCCAACCTGATCCATAGCTTTCTGGATTTCCGGTAGTTGAGAAGGTATCCCTGCATCTACCAAAATAACAGTCTCATCGTCCCAGATGAGTGTTGGATGAATTACACTTTGATTACCCATAACGTTCATTGTCACTTGAATTGTTTCTACACCTTTAGCTATGTTCATTATATTCCGAAGCTCATGATTGAGCTTTGGCTCACCTCCTTTTATCGTTTTAGTGGTAAAGAAACCTGAGAGTATTCTTTTTCTAAGGCGTGGATCCGGGTTAAAGCCGGTGGATGGTCATAGCTAAACCAGACAATGAAGCTCGGAGGAGACAAATCCGCTAAACCGGTGCTAGCCAGGTCTTTCTGAAGCTGGATTTCTGCAGGGAGGTTTCCCGTTAGTTCAAGGGAAAACGAATCTGCCTTCAACTCCATCTCTCTGGATATGGCGTTCTGAAGTGGGTTGCTTACAAAGAGAAGTAAAACAAGTACCAGTTGTAAGGCTGCCCAGAGTTCAGGTGGCTTTTTGTTATTTTTGGGTAACCAAGGTTTTAAGAGAAACGTTAATAGACCGAAGACAATGAAGCCACCCATCATCCCGTAGACGAGACCATGGATGACATCGTTATGCCGCCAATGTCCCATCTCGTGGGCAATCACGGCTTTTACTTCTGGGAAGGAATAATTGCGCAAAAGGGTGTCGTAGATGACGATTCTCTTGGTAGTTCCGATTCCGGTAAAATAGGCGTTGGCTAAGGTGGTCTGTTTGCTGGCGTCCATCACAAGAACTCCGCTAATGTGTAACCCGGCTCGCTGTGCAAGATCATCAACCATGGTTACAACTGCGGGATCAGATGTGGGTTCGAAATGATTGAAAAGAGGGGATATTAAGATGGGCCAACTTAGGTACTCAACGACGAGCCAAATACTGAAAAATATTGCCCCAACCAGCCACCAATAACGCGATAACCGATTGACCAGCCAGAAAAAAACGAGCCCTCCCGCTAGGGAAATAAGTAGGTCAATTCCAGTACTTTTCGCGTATTCAAACCACCAGGCTGCCTGGCTTTGAGTACTAAAACCCCAGATTTTTTGCCAGTAGAACCCTGTATAAAAGGAAAAGGGCAGAGAAAGCAGCTGTACAAGAAGC
>JAJYAS010000495.1 GCA_021779415.1 Bacillota bacterium | reverse complement strand
AGGGTAATAGGAGACTAACGAAATCAGAAATAAATAATGAGGATAGAGAATACTTGACCCACTCTCCTCGATAAACTAACACTAAGAGGAATCTTCAGACATAAAGAACTCCGGTAATACTGTTGCAAGTTAAAGGCACGTGTCCTTTTTCTTAATAACATATCAGGGAGGAAATCGTATTGAAGACCTATGACGCAGAACATCTTCGCAACGTCTGTTTGGTGGGGCATGGTGGAGGGGGAAAGACGTCCTTAACGGAATCTTTTCTTTTCAATTCAGGTGTGATCAAGCGTGTTGGCAAAATTGCTGAGGGAAACACTGTCTCGGATTATCTGCCAGAAGAAGTGAAACATCAAGTGTCGATTAGTACGAGTCTTATTCCGATTGAGTGGCAAGGGGTCAAGGTTAATGTTCTCGATACTCCTGGATATTCGGATTTCTATGGAGAGGTCAAAAGCGCCCTGAGAGTCACGGAATGTGGGATTTTAGTTCTTTGTGGTGTGACAGGGCTAGAAGTTCAGGCGGAAATCACGTGGGATGTTATGGAAGAACAGAAGTTGCCTAGGGTGATCTTTATTAATAAATTAGATCGCCAAAATGCGAATTTTGACAAGGTATTGGAACAGCTGAAAAGTACTTATCCTCAGGCAAGGTTCGTTCCTTTGCAAATTCCAATCGGGCAAGAAGCAAATTTTAATGGACTTATCGATATTGTTGAGAATAAAGCGTATGAGTTTGACACACATGGAAGCGGAAGGTATTCCCTTAAAGATATCCCACCAGAGTATAAGGGGGAGATTGACCGTTTAAGAGATCAATTAGCTGAAGCAGTCGCTGAAGCGGATGACGATATTTTAACGAAATACCTTGAGGGAGAAGCCTTGAATCAGGAGGATTTCCAAACTGGCTTGAGGAAAGCTTTGCAGCAAAATCTTGTGGTCCCAGTGCTTTGCGGTTCCGTGTATAAAAATATTGGGATTGCCAATATCCTGAATTTCGTTGCCAATTTTGCCCCAAGGCCAGACGTTATGAGTGAAAAAGCAGCTTTAGTCTTTAAAACCTTAGCTGATCCATACGTGGGTAAAATGTCCTTCTTCCGCGTTTATGGAGGAAAGTTTACGGCCGAATCTATGGTATATAATTCAACTCGTGATTTAGAGGAAAAAGTGGGGCAGCCCTTTTATCTGCGGGGAAAATCACAAGAACCCGTATCAGCGGTTTTCGCAGGAGATATTGCCGTTGTCGCCAAATTACTAGACGTAAAAACGGGGGATACCTTATGTGGTAAGGACCACCTTGTTAAACTTCCAGGAATTGTTTTTCCAATACCTTATTTATCGGTGACTCTTGAACCGAAGAGTAAAGGGGATGAGGATAAGCTTGGGAGTACCTTAGTGCGTCTGGCGGAAGAAGATCCAACGCTAAGGCTGAGTAAAAATACGGAAACGAAAGAATTACTCTTAACAGGTCTAGGAGAAATGCAACTAGAAATTATTCAGGAAAAGCTTAGTCGTAAATTCGGTGTCGCTGTAGCCATGAAAGTTCCACGCGTACCTTATCGCGAGACAATTCGCAAGGCGGTAAAAGTGGAAGGAAAACATAAGAAACAAACGGGTGGACATGGTCAATATGGTCATGTTTGGATTAACCTTGAACCCTCCGAGGGCAAAGAATTTGAGTTTGCCGAAGATATTTTTGGTGGATCCGTCCCCAAACAATACATTCCGGCCGTAGAAAAAGGAATTCGCGAGGCCATGACAGAAGGAGCAATGGTCGGATATCCTGTGACGGATATTAAGGTCACGCTCTGCGATGGTTCTTATCATGCTGTTGACTCCTCCGAAATGGCATTTAAACTTGCCGCCATTATTGCCTTCCGCAAAGGAGTAGAGTTGGCAAAACCTATCTTGCTTGAACCTATTGTCGAGGTAGAAGTTCAAGTACCTGAAATTTTTATGGGAGATGTGATCGGTGACCTTAACGCCAAACGCGGCAAAATTCTAGGTTTAGTGGCCACCGAGAAATATCAAGTCATCCGGGCCCATGTCCCACAAGCGGAAATGATGCGCTATGCCATCGATTTGCGTTCTCTCACGCAAGGGAGAGGGACTTTTAGTATGGAATTCAATCAATATGAAGAGGTGCCCGATAAACTCAGTGAGACTCTAGTTAGTAAATTAAAAGTTGCTCAGAGCCACTAATAACTAAGCAGAATAGGAGCTGTTTGCGATTTATCGCCAACAGCTCCTATTCTATTTTACTAAATATGGTATAAACCCCTTGTTTATGGATTGTGAAATTTCTCTGATAATGGTAGTATTATGTTAGTATCAACTAACATGCAGGGTTGTTTGCATGTTGGCAACGGGAGACGAGACGGGTATGTGTAGTTTTAATACGGAAGATAAGATATTAAATGCATCCATTATTCTCTTCTCGCAAAAAGGGTATAACGCTGTCACTACGAAGGAAATAGCCAAAGAAGCGGGTGTCAGTGAAATGACGCTCTTCAGACATTTTGAAAGTAAACATAATCTATTCGAGAAGGCGTTTGATAAATTTGTTTTCTCTCCTAAATTTAAAGCCTTGTTTGAGGGTTTGGAATGGGATTTAGAAAGCGATTTAAATAAAATATGTTCTTCCTACCATGACATATTATATAAAAATCAAAATATTATTTTGATGTATTTTAAGAATGAGGAATTAAACCCTGAGTTTGATGCTACATTCTTTAAATTTCCCAGTGAGTTAAAAAAGCTATTGAGCCGCTACTTTGAAAAAATGAGGGAACGAGGGGTCATCCAAGAGAATCCGGATTCATTGGCCATAAGTTTCTTAGCTACGAATTTTGGCCTGTTTTTTACGTTTTTAATGATGAATAAACTGACATTTGAAACTGATATTCAGGTTTGTGCTTCAAATTATATTAGAATCTTCGCAAAAGGAATAACCTGTTCAATGTAATTTGGAGAGGTACGGGTTTTCTAATGTTGGACGTAGTGGAGGAAGATAATGAGTACAATTTTTAATATTGGATTAGATGTTGGATCTACAACGGTTAAGGTAGTCGTTTTAGATGACAATAAAAATATAGTGTATAAAAAATATCTAAGACATTTCTCTAATATCAGAAATACAGTGGTCATGATGCTTGAAGATGCTAAAACCATTATGCAGGGTCACTTATTGACCTTAATGGTGACTGGATCTGGTGGCTACAATATTTCACAAAAGTTAGAGGTTCCGTTTATCCAAGAAGTCATTGCGTGTACCAACGCTATTAAAATCGTGATCCCAAGCACAGATGCTGCCATTGAACTTGGTGGAGAAGATGCTAAGATCACCTATTTCGGAGAATCCATTGAGCAACGAATGAATGGAACGTGTGCCGGGGGTACGGGGGCCTTTATTGATCAAATGGCAACTCTGTTGCAAACTGATGCCCCCGGCCTCAATGAACTCGCCAAAAATTATCGGACGATTTATCCGATTGCTTCTAGGTGCGGCGTATTTGCTAAAACAGATGTGCAACCCTTGTTAAATGAAGGGGCAGCCAAGGAAGACATTGCGGTCTCTGTGTTACAGGCGGTTGTTAATCAGACGATTAGTGGCCTTGCCCAGGGGCATCCTATTAGTGGAAATGTGGCGTTTTTAGGTGGACCGTTGCATTTTATGTCCGAGTTAAGAAAACGCTTTATTCAAACCTTAGATCTGAATAACAATAATGTGATTTTCCCCGAGGATTCGCAATTTTTTGTGGCGATCGGAGCCGCGTTGTCCTCTCGCGATAAGGTACCGTTTACCCTAGAATGTCTTTACGAAAGAACCCCCATGATTTATGAGATCAATGATACCGAGGGTGGGAAATCTGAGGTTTTATTTGCCAATGATGAGGACTATCAAGAGTTTAAAGCCAGGCATGCTTTACAT
>JAJYAS010000494.1 GCA_021779415.1 Bacillota bacterium | reverse complement strand
TTGTTTTCGGCTAGCGTTTGGCAGGATATCTCGTTTGGTCCTCTGAATCTTGGACTTTCGGAGGAAGTAGTGACAGAGAGAGTTAAACAAGCCTTAATCGATACGGAAACCACAGACCTTGAAGATAAACCCACTCACTTGTTGAGTTATGGACAGAAAAAAAGGGTTTCTATCGCAGGCGTGCTTGCGATGGAACCAGAAGTCATTATTTTTGATGAACCAACCGCTGGGTTAGATCCTCGCCACTCTCAGGAGTTCATGCAACTTTTAGAAAAGTTGAGCATTAAGGGTAAAACGATTATCCTATCAACTCATGATGTCGATTTAGCCTATTCCTGGTCAGACCAAATGGCTATTATGTTCAGTGGAGAGATCATCGCTCACGGTGATCCTGGCGAGTTATTTCGGCGACCAGAGATTGTTAAACAGGCTGATTTGGCACTTCCATGGCTGATAGAAATGCATAGTGAGTTGGTGAAAAAAGGCTGGATAACTCCGTCTACCCCTTTGCCGAAAATAAAAGAAGATTTGCTTAGAAGCATTCCGGCAAAAGACGATAAATCGGGTTAAAACTTGACAAGAGGAAATGAACGGCTATGGAGGTTAACGCAAAAATGATCATGCTTTTGGGAGAAACAGCGGCAGCACGTGAGATCAGTGAGTGTCTTAAAAACAGGGGGATTGAGTTCAAACGAATACAAACTTGGACGGAAAAGGCCTCTTTGAAGATTCCTTTTTTTATTATTGATGCCAGCCCTCCTTCAAGCAGTGTAAAGTTTGCCCCGTTGCGTCAATGGTGTGAACAAGGGGGCATTCCTTATCTTAGGTTAGAAAGACCGGAAACCTTAATTCCTGCCAGTCCGTTAATTTATCCAGTATTTAGTTGGGAGGAAGCGTTGCTCCAATTGGAACAACGCGTAGAAGCATTGTATCAAGAGAGTGGACGTAGTGTAACGGTTTTCGTCACGACGGGAAGTCACCAACTCGAAAGTATTGTGCGAAGTCCCTTTGCTCGATTTGCTCGTTTAGTTGTCAGGGTTCTTTCAGAAGGACGTTTGGTGCAAAAATGTCAAGATTTAGGCATTGAGCCTAGAGATATCGTAGCCATGCAAGGGCAATTTTCCAAAGAGATAAACAGAGTATTATTTAAATTTTATGGGGCTGATATTCTTTTGACACGGGACAGTGGTCCTGCAGGTGGGACTGATACGAAAATCTCGGCAGCATTAGAATTGGGGTTAGAGACTGTCCTTGTCAAAAGAACCAAGTCTAATAAAGGATTGACTGTGAATAATGTCAATGAACTACTCGATTGGGTAGATGCATACATTTCAAAAATGGTCTGAGGTATTCTCAGCTACTTTTATTTCCTTAGGAAGCTGGACTATGAATTCAGTCTCTTGCCCGACTTTACTTTGGACGGTGATCGTACCTTGATGGAGGGCTGTGATCTGATGGACCAGCGCCAGGCCAATGCCAGTTCCTCCTGTTTCGCGAGTTCTTGATTTGTCAGCACGGTAGAAGCGTTCGAATATCAAGGGAAGATCCTCCTCCGAGATGCCGATACCTGTATTTTTGATTCTGATTTCCAAGGAACTAGGTGACTGAGTAAGCCTAATTGTAGCTTGACCGCCAACATCAGAGTACCGATAAGCATTGTGAACAAGATTGTAAAAGAGCCGGGTCAAAAGGTGCTCGTCTCCGACAGTAGTCACAGATTCTGGTGGTGCGTTCCAGCTCAGTTTAATTTTTTTTTCTTGGATGAGCGGCTGGAGGCTTTGAATTACTTTTCCTAGAAGATGTTTTAAGTCTACAGGTTCTAGGTTCATCTTCAAAGCACCTATTTCGGCAATATTTAAGTCCTTGAGGTCGCTGGATAGGTCAACCAAGCGGTCAATTTCCTCATGAATGGAGGAGAGATTTTCCTCATCGGCAGGCAGGACGTTGTCCTGGAAAGCTTCGATATAGCTTTTAATCGAAGTTAAGGGAGTGCGCAGTTCGTGGGCTATATCAGCGGTAAACTGTTTGCGGAGGGTTTCTTGACGATTCAAATTATCCACCATTGTATTGAAAGCGGACGCTAATTGTCCCACCTCGTCTTTGGCTTGAACAGCGACGCGTTCATCAAGGTGTCCCTGACCAATACGATTGGCGGCTTGGGTTAAACGTTTCAGCGGTGTGACGAGACGGCGACTCGTGAAGTAACTGAGGATGATCCCAAATATAAGCGCCAACCCTCCAGCGAAGAGGAGAGAACGAAAGACAGAGGCTTGGAAAAGGACATCTTGGGGATTGAGGATTTGTGCGGTCGCAGGGTAGCGGACTTGTGCAATGGCTAAAGTTCCGAGGGGACCTGATACCGTTAAGGTCTTTGTCTTCCAACTCGTGATGGAAGAGGAGGACATTCCCATGCTCATTCCCATACTGCCTTGACCGTGCATCATGGCGTCCATACTGTTATTTAATGTGGCAATGAGTTTCCCGCTTGGATCTGTCAGTGTGACGACAGTACCGAGCGGGAGGGAGTGGCTTATGTCATCCAGAGACGTAGGATCCCATGTGCCCTTGCTTTGATAAATAGCACTTAGTCGAGAGGGTAACTGTTCCAAGGTTGCTTCATTCGTCTTAGTTAAATAATTACTGAATTGTTGATGAAAGACTAAATTTACGGCAAGCATGCTGAGAGTTAATGTGATCAGCGTAATGATCAGTGTCGAGAGAAATAGTTTTTTGCGCATTTTATCCCCCCGTACTTGGGTTAAACTTGTAGCCGATCCCATAAACGGTCAGAATGAGTTGTGGATCGCTTGGAGTGGTTTCTATCTTTTGGCGGATCTTCTTGATATGAGCGTCAATTACGCGGTCATCACCGTCAAAGTCATGTCCCTGAACGATTTCAACCAGCTGCCCACGGGAGTACACTCGTCCGGGGTGTTTCGCTAAGGCTCCAAGGATCTTAAATTCGGTTGGAGTTAAAGAAACTTCTTGATCATGAAGCCGGATTTCGTGTTGTATGTTATCAATGGTAAGACCATTGTCGTAGGTGATGACGTCTGCTAGCAGTGCAGTTTCGTTGCTTGTTCGACGTAGAACAGCCCGGACGCGGGCAACCACTTCGCGGGGGCTAAAGGGTTTCGTAATGTAATCGTCGGCACCTATACTTAATCCGTTGATACGGTCCTCTTCTTCAATTCTAGCGGTGAGCATGATGATGGGGACGGAGGATATCTTCCGAATCTCGCTGCAGATTTCTGTCCCGGACAGGCCGGGGAGCATTAGATCTAGGATGACGAGGTCAAAAGGGTTTTCTTTAAACATGGTTAGGGCAACAAGGCCGTTAACAGACGTGCTGACCTGAAACCCCTCTTGTTGAAGGTAGGCCTTGAGCACGGTTGTAATCTTCTTTTCGTCGTCAACTAGTAAAATTCTCATAGATGGACTAACTCCTTCCGAAACGTATCAAGATCATTATACAAGGGAACAGCTGCTTTCAGCAATTGGCGGAAGCAAAGGGACGGTTCTTTTGCTTCTTTTTAGAAGCAAGAGAATCGTCCCTTTGCGTTTGGGTCTACATACGCATGCTCATTCTTACAGTGAAGGTAAGAAAGTTCAGGATGCCGAAGAGCAAGATGACTACCAAATACGGCATTGAGACAGATAGGGCCTTGCTCACACCATAGTTTTTTTTAGCAATTCTATAGGCGGTGTAAAGGGAACCGAGAGTTCCGGCGATGACTAAGAAATATTGCATAATTTGAATCGTCGGATCGGATACGAAGTCGGTGGGTCCCTCAAGATGTACCCCGAAGAGTCCCATGAAGGTGTAATAGACTGACTTCCCTTCAGCAAGAAGATGGAACAAGTTGTGGGCCATGTGAGAAGCGAGGTCCAGTGGGATGACGGCATACCCAAAGCGTGCAAAAGCATTTCGCAATGTC
>JAJYAS010000493.1 GCA_021779415.1 Bacillota bacterium | reverse complement strand
GAAATAAAGATTACAATCAGTTTTCAATATAGTGCAATCTAGATTATATATTGTACGAATAGTACGCAAGGTGTTAAATTAAGAACATAGACAAGTGAGAATTTACACAAGAAGATATTTTCGCAGTCTAACTAAAAATTTTTTTCTCTTTAAACCATTAAGGAGGTGTAACTTTGTTTATTGTGTCAATTGATGAAGATCAGTGCTCAGGGTGTAACTCATGTACTGAAGGATGTCCAGCTCACCTGCTCGGCTTTAGTGATGAAAAGGCCCATGTGACTGGTGATGAATCAGAGTGCATGGGTTGCGAAAGTTGTATCTCGGTTTGTCCAACGGGTGCCATCAGTATTACTGAAATGTAGAGGTTCCATAAACTTGAAGACGGAGGGTGTGCCATGACAGATAAGAAAACGCCGCTACTGGACGAGCTTGAAAAAGGTAAATGGCCCAGTTTTGTGACGGAAATTAAGCGAGCTGCCGTGAAAAGTGCAGCAGCTGGTGAATTGCTCCAAGTCTTGGAAAGATCCTATGAAGAACGACGAGGACACTGGAAACATGGCGGAATCGTTGGAGTAAGAGGATATGGCGGCGGTGTAATTGGCCGTTATGTTGATGAGCCTGAAACTTACCCTAATGTCGCAGAATTTCATACCGTTCGTTTGAATCAACCATCTGGTTTTTTCTACGACACGAAAACACTTCGCACAATTTGTGATATTTGGGAGAAACACGGAAGTGGTTTGACGAATATGCACGGTTCCACGGGAGACATTGTTCTTCTGGGTTGCAAAACAGAGCATATTCAACCTATCTTTGACGATTATAGTGAGGCTGGTTTTGACTTGGGTGGGTCGGGTTCTTGCTTGAGAACGACGAACTGCTGTGTAGGACCAGGACGCTGTGAATATGCTTGTTATGACACACTTGAAGCATGTTACAATATTACCAATGAATTTATGGATGAGCTTCATCGTCCAATGTGGCCTTACAAGAGTAAGATTAAGTTCTCTGGTTGCGCCAATGATTGTACAGGCTCTATCGCCCGTTCTGACATCTCTGTAATCGGAACCTGGCGCGATTCATTGAGAATTGATCAAGACGCTGTTAAAGAATATGTAGCTAAGAAATTCGATATTCAAGGTCGAGTTTGTGACAAATGTCCAACCAGTTGTCTTAAATTTAACAGTGAGACCCAAGAACTCACAGTAATTGCAGAAGACTGCACGCGTTGTATGCATTGTATTAATACAATGCCAAAAGCTATTCAACCAGGGAAAGAAAAAGGCGCTACCATATTGATCGGTGGAAAATCGACAATCGTTCAGTCCGCGTTCATGTCCTCCGTCGTTGTACCATTCATGAAAATGGAAGTGGAAGACGATTTCGAAGAATTCAAGGATCTTGTACGTCGTATTTGGGACTGGTGGGATGAGAACGGTAAAACCCGCGAACGTATCGGTGAGACAATATTCCGCTTAGGAATGGGTAAATTCTTGCGCGAAACCGAAATTCCTATTGTACCTCAACAAGTCTTCCGCCCACGTGCTAACCCATATGTGTTCTGGCAACAAGATGATCTTGACAAATCTGGAACTGCACTTGACGGATCGAAACTCTAATATAATAACTAGCTTATGAGAGGTGGATAATCATGGCAAAATTAGACCAAGGACCTCCTAATTATAAAGAGATGCTTCCTCCAATTATTAAGGAAAACTATGGCACATGGAGATATCATGAGATCCCACGTTCAGGCGTACTCAAACACGTTTCTGAAAGTGGCGCAGCACTTTACAGTGTTAGAGTGGCTACTCCTCGTTTAGTTAGCATTGATTTTATACGCGACGTTTGTGCACTGGCTGACGAATATTGTGATGGATTCCTTCGCTGGACAACCCGTAACAATATCGAGTTTCTAGTTTCCGACGAAGCTAAAGTTAACCCACTAATCGATGCATTAGCAGCTAAAGGTTTATGTGTTGGTGGAACTGGAGCTTCCATTAGTAATATCATTCACACTCAAGGGTGGGTACACTGTCACACCCCAGCAACCGATGCTTCTGGCGTTGTTAAAGCCGTAATGGATGATTTGTATGAGTATTTTGACTCTATGAAACTTCCTGCTAAATTAAAAATGGGCTTGGCATGCTGTTTGAATATGTGTGGATCAACACACTGCAGTGATATCGGGATTGTCGGTGTTCACCGGACTCCTCCTCGAATTGACCATGAGAAGATTCGTAAGGGTACAGAAATTCCGACCCTCGTAGCTAGTTGCCCGACAGGTGCTATTCGTCCCGATCCTAAAAACAAGAGCGTTATTGTAAACGAAGATAAGTGTATGTATTGCGGTAACTGCTACACTATGTCTCCTGCTATGGAAATTTATGATCCGAAAAACGACGGTATTGCAATTCTTATTGGGGGCAAAGTCTCTAATGCTCGTTCAGCACCGAGTTTTTCCCGTATGGTGATTCCGTTCCTACCAAACAATCCTCCGCGTTGGCCTGAAGTTACTGAAGCAATTCGCGATATTTTAGAACTCTGGATTGCGAATGCACAGCGTGGCGAACGATTGGGTGAATGGATAGAACGTATTGGCTGGGAAAGATTCTTCAGCTTGAGCGGACTTCCTTTCTCGGATATGTTGATTGACGACTATATTTTTGCTAGAGAAACCTTCCGTACAGCGGCTGGATTCAAATTCTAATTTACCAAGAGAGAATACGAAGGGGGTATTGCTAAATGCAAAAAGGACCTGCTAACCCCGAAATTAAAGCAAAAATACTTGAATATCTCGGGAAAGTTCAAAAAGCTAAAAGTAGAGACGTTGCAGTAGCCATAGGCGAGAAAAAATCCGATGTGGATAACGCTGTTAAAGAGCTTACTGCGGAAGATCTTGTTGAATATCTCTACATTACAACTACATTTATTTGTTTAAAAGGCAAGGTCCAAACACCAAACTAATCAGCTAGGCACTCATGATGGACCAACTTGCAAAGAAACCTTTGTTTGACCTTTGATTGACCATCCTAAATGTCCTATGCCCTTGTTTCTGCTGGTTCTTTAAAATCTAGCATATTAGGGAGTGGGCATAGGATGGTCAATTTTTACTCCAAGAAAGGTGTGGGAGTTATGCTACCATTGAAATCTATGAAGGAAGAGAGTACCAAGAATGTCCCTCGCTTAGTAATCGGAGCGCCTCAGGGGCGAAGCGGAAAAACAACCTTTACTCTTGGTTTGCTTCGTGCTTTTGCTCGCCAAGGTATGGCAGTTCAACCCTTTAAGAAGGGGCCAGACTATATCGATGCTAGTTGGCATAGTGCTGCAGCTGGATGTACCTGCCGCAACTTAGATTCATTTTTCATGGAAAAGCAGGAAATATGTAGCTCTGTGCTTCATCAATCAATAGGAAAATCGATCACTATTATTGAAGGAGCCATGGGATTTTATGATGGATTGGACTTGCAAGGAAGCAGTTCTACGGCTGAAATTGCTAAAGTGACCCGTTCTCCAGTGCTATTAGTTGTGGATACAACTAGAATGACACGTAGCGTGGCTGCGATGGTGATGGGCTATCAACATTTTGATCCTGGTGTGCAAATCGTGGGTGTAGTTCTTAATAAAGTGGCGAGAGCCCGTCATGAGAAAATGATGCGTGAAGCTATAGAAGAATTCTGTAAAATCCCTGTAGTTGGTGCGATTCCTAAAGATGTCAATCTAAGTATTCCTGACAGGCATCTCGGACTTATTACTAATGGCGAAATGAAGGAAACTGACAAGTTGCTAGATTATCTGGCCGATATTATCAGTAATCATGTCGATTTAAATAAAATCTTAAGACTAGCTGAAAATGCACCTGGACTTCCTCTGCTAGCTGAGGATTTAGTTCCTAACCTGGCTAAATATGGGCCTAAAAATAGGGCTTTGCGTCCAAAA
>JAJYAS010000492.1 GCA_021779415.1 Bacillota bacterium | reverse complement strand
GGTTTACAGGGTCCACTTTCCAACCATACCTACGGGCATATTCATCAGGTGCGACCAGTCCTCGCCCATCCGTAGCCGTCGTGATGATCGCTTGAGCTCCGAGCTGACGGGCGATTTCATTGGCCCAAAAGTTTGCACCACCTAAATGCCCTGAAAGCAAAGGGATAACGAACTTCCCTTCTTCATCTAACACAAGTATCGCTGGATCTCGATCTTTGCGTTGAATTAAGGAAGCGATTTGGCGTACTACAATCCCAGTAGCCATGACAAAAATGAGAACAGAATACTCTTGCCATAGACTCGGGATGACATCCCCTAAACGCTGAAAGGCGTGAAGTTTTTCTTGACTATCAGTTTTTATCTGCCCTTTCACTTGGCAAAGCACTTGTTCTTGCTGTTTCTCGTTGAGAACGAGAGCCTTTTCATGGATGAAAAACTCCGGATTGACCGTAAGCGGAAGTCCATTTCGAATGCGCTGGGCAGTGATCATCCCTCGATCCGTCAAAGCTAGAAGTGCTAATTTCACGCTTCTGTCCCTTTTCGGTATTCGTGAGTAAAGGTTGGGTCATAGAGCTTGGACCGCGCATAACCGTTTGACGGATCTAAGAAATCTCCGACCAAAATTTGCGCTTGCTTACGGATTCCTGCTTCTTTAACCCTTGCCACAATTGTTTCTAAGGTTCCTATCAGAACATCTTCATCCGGCCAACTGGCTTTAGCAATTACGGCGATGGGAGTGGAGGCAGGATAACCCCCTTCTAATAAGGCTGCTACCACAGAACCCATATCTTGAACACTCAGAAAAATGGCCATACTAGCTTGATGTTGCGCTAATTTGGCAAGTGCCTCACGTTCCGGTACAGGCGTACGTCCAGCCAAACGGGTAAGAATCAAAGTTTGGCTGATATCTGGCAAGGTGAATTCGCGCTTGACAGTCGCCGCCGCCGCAAACACCGAACTGACCCCTGGAATGACCGAATACGGAATTTTTTGTTGATCTAAATGCTCAAATTGCTCCTTAATTGCTCCGTACATACTGGGGTCTCCGGTATGGAGACGCACAATCACTTCTCCACGCTTGGTTCCCTCGGATATCAAAGCGACAACCTCTTCGAGCGTGAGATGGGCACTGTCATGGAAAGGGGTTCCTGGTCGACAGAGTTCGAGTAAGGCCGGGTTGACCAAAGACCCGGCATAGATCACGCGGTCAGCTCGTTCTAATGCGCGGGATCCTTTAACTGTGATCAGTTCGGGATCTCCCGGGCCGGCACCGACGAAAATCACTTCTCCGTTTACTTTGTTCTCACTCAACCGTTTTCCCTCCCTAACAAATCTTTTTTAACCAGTAAAAGGCTAAGGTAATCGATTTTGTCGGAAGCAAAGTCCTCTGGTTTGGGCTCCCAACGAATCTTCTCTCCGGGCTGTCCCAGACGGGTTAATAAAACAGCTTTTTTTTCTCTCTCTTCAAGAAGAGTTAAGATTTCCGGAAGTCTCCTGGAGACTTTCATCAAAACTAAGTTCGGAAAATCAAGGAACTGTCCCACATCGTCGGTACTGGGCAAAATCAGAAGGGGCTCGTCCCCTGTCGCGAGGGGTAAATTGATTTTAGCAGCCGCAGCGGACATGGCTGTGATACCCGGCACAGTGGCAATACACTCTTGGGGTAGTTTCTCCTGGAGAATGTTAAGCAGGTAACTGTAAGTGCTGTAGAGCGAAGGATCGCCTAGCGTGATAAAGGCCACGGATTTGCCTTGTTTAAGCTCAGATAAAAGTGTCTGCGCTCCATCTTGCCAAGCCTTAGCCAAAACTTGCTGGTCCGAAGTCATAGGCATTTCCAGTTCGATGAGGCGGACATTAGATGGACAGTGGATTTTGGCGATATCCCAGGCGACGCTTTCTCGCTCCATCTTAGATTTAGGGATAGCTACCAGATCGACCGATTGTAAAACGTTAACCGCTTGTAAGGTTAAGAGTTGAGGATCGCCAGGGCCAACCCCTACTCCATAGAATTTTCCCCACGTTGTATTCATTATTTCCCCTCTTTCCGTGCTGATAGAATAAAGACTGGGTTTAAAGCTTGGGCCATATGAAGAGTTTGAACGGGCTGCCATCGGACAGCTTGGATAGAAACGACCTCGATTTCCTGATAGTGAAGATCTTTAAGAAGTTGTAGTCCTTGAGACATAGTTTCGATGGTTACCGCCGTGATCACGATTCTACCTCCTTCAACGAGGGGTACGTTTCTTAAGATTTCCGGCAACCGCCCATTACTCCCCCCAATAATACAAACATTTACAGGGGGAAGCTCTCCAAAAACATCGGGTGCTGCTCCAGAGATTAGATGGAGATTTGAGACCCCAAACTTTTGTTGATTAGCAAGAATAAGTTCTTGAGCTTCTGGCTTATGTTCAATTGCATAAACAACCCCTTCAGAAGCGAGGCCTGCAGCTTCAATACTAATGCTGCCAGTACCGGCCCCTATGTCCACAACACGGTCAAATAACGAAATCTGGGCCTTAGCGAGAACTTGCACTCGAATTTCCGCCTTGGTCATAGGCACCTTTCCTCTTAAAAACTCATGGTCTGGAATGCCAATTCTGCGGTCAGTGTTCTGTTTGGTATTCTGCCCAATTGTTGGATACAGGATAACAATGGCATTTTTCAGTAATGGCTTTTCCTGAGCCAAATGTTCGGCATCCATCGTTTCCCAGATTTCTTCTGGATAGGCAAGAGCATTGCCTACAGAAATAAGGGGGTTAGACCCTAGATCCAAATAGAGCTGTGCAACTTTTTGAGGAGTATTTTCTCCACCCGTTAAGACTGCAGTCGGACGTGTTATCACACGGGGTAGTACGGATAATTCTCGACCATGGACACTCACAAAGCTAGCCTCCTGCCAAGGGAGCGCAGCTCTCGCAAAGGCGAACTGAAGAGAACTAATTCCGGGGTAAACCTCAATTCTCTCCTCTGGTAATTCTTTCTTAAGCCTAGGCAAAAAACTGAAAAACCCAGGGTCGCCAGAAACGAGCACCCCAATAACTTTCTTTTCCGAAAGCGCGTTGGTAATCACTTCAAGGCTATGGGATAGGTTACCAGATAGGGTATACCGGCGTCCCGAAAAACCCGGAAAAAGTTCAAGTGCCCTAGATCCTCCAATTAAAATATCGCAGTTATCTACAAGGTCTGTGATTGCCGGTGGCAACCATTCCTGTCTACCAGGACCGATACCGATCACCCGTAACATTAAAAACCTTCTTCCATTGTTTAATGAATAAAAAACGAGCCTGAGCGGCTCGTATGTTTACCCTAAATAAACACACACATCTCCTATCGCTCGTAGGTCTGTGATTCTTACTTAAGGCAGGTTTCCTGGCTTCAAATCATCATTCTCTCCCTCAATCCAAGCATAAGAGCGTAGGATTACTGAAAAGAACTCCTTGTTTACAGTGGCGGGACCGCGCCGGATTTTCACCGACTTCCCCTGTTTGCACTTCTCTCGAAGAGGAACCTTAAGAATTAAGTATTAAATTCATGAGTCTCACATTAGGTAATGACGTATTATTCTACAAGTATATACTAAATTCCTCTTTTTCAAAAGAATTATATAAAAAAGGCAATTACAAAAAACCAGTTTACCTGACTTCAGAATAAACCAGCTTTCTGTTTGGTTCTATTACTAAAAAAACTTCAGATTGAAACTATAGTACATCTTTGGAGGAAGATAACCACTCCCAATGTTGTTCTTCCACAATTTCGTGTGCTTTCTGATCCCAGCCAATGGGTTGGCCGTTTAATAACGTCATAATCGTTCCAACGCTCAGACGTCCAAAAGTGAATGCCTGGGCCCGTTCACTGGCCAAATGGGCCAGATGGTGGAGTAGTTTTTGCTGGCCAAGATTTATAAGTTCCATAGTAGCTCCCTCAGTCGTTGGGAACTCAGC
>JAJYAS010000491.1 GCA_021779415.1 Bacillota bacterium | reverse complement strand
GCGGTCATTTTTCCTGATAACGCACCCGTGGTCAGGTTACCTTGAACTCCGTCCTCTGATTGAATAATTCCAGAGATCACAATGGGTTGCCAATAAAACGCAAGTATGAGCCCAACAACTAACAAGGCACATCCCAACCAAATAATGGCAACCCCTGGATCTTTCTTGACTTGTAGCCCGGTGAACCCTGCCAAGCCATTAAAGGTTAATTGATAAGTTCCTTGCACATCAATCGTTTGCCCTGTCGTCAGTTGTCCAGCCTGGATCGGCTTCTCCTCTGTCCCTTTGTATACCTGGTAAAGAACGTCCGCTTTCTGTGAAGAACCCGATTTAATCGCGGTTACAAGATAAAGTTCAGTTCCCGGAGCTTGGAAATAACTTTGTCCTTGATCACGTAAAACAACTGAAGTTTTTTTGCCCTTCATATCGATTGTATAACTAACGCCGTTGGCAAAATTCGCTTGATAAAAGGTAATTCCATGATACTTAAACGGATGATTTACTGACAATGTCTGTCTGGATACTTCTTGTCCGTTTTCCAAGATACTCATGTCGGTATACCAATTATCTCGTTCACCATTAGGCAAGAAACGATCCTCTGCAGAATTTATGCGCACATCGAAGGTCTCGGAGACCTTACCTTTAGAGAGCTGGATTTCTTGGATCGGAAAGGTTGTTCCTGCCCCTTCCATAAAGGATCCCTTGAAGCCAAAGAGGGAGCCTAATAAAGCACCAATGACTAAAACTACAAAGGAAAGATGAGTAATCAAAGAGCCCCAGTTCCCGAGTCGGCGTTTTATAGCAATAAAACTCCAATCAGATTGATTGCTTAGGGAAAAACGATACCCTTTTTGTTTCAAAACCGTTTGAACAGACTCCCGCAGTTGAGCAGACTCCCCCTTAAGCGTAAGTCTAATTTTCACGGGTACCTGCTCTAAAGTTGTCGGTGGTTTCAACTTGAACGTCCTCAGATAAATACCTTTAAGCCGTTGAATACTACACACGATTAGATTGATACATAATAGACCAAGCAGCAGGCGAAACCAAACAGTGTTATAAAGATGAGTTATCCCCATCCACTGCCAAATTTGGCCCAATTGTTTAGCTTTTTCAGGAGCCTGTTCAAGCTGTGGCACTATCGTTCCAATTCCAGATACAAGAGCAATTATTCCTAATAGAGCTAGTCCAAGCTTCATTGAACTGAAAGCTCTCCAAATTCTCTCGCTTAAATCCTTGGAGTTCTCTTCCATCTAATATAAAACCTCCCAGTCTGGCCTATTCAAGTTAATATTAACCTAAACGAATTGCGATATACCTTCTTCTATAAGTATAACTAGGCTGTGCATCGTTTCTAATTGATCTAAACTATACCATATTTATTAGACAGTTCCAAAATTATGGATTGCTTTTAAGATCATAAACCAACAAAAAGAACCCCTTAATTCAACATTAACAGGGTCTTTTGATGATAGTTGTTTCAATACTTAAATTCTATTGTATTAGATTAGTACCCTAGAACTTGCGGACTCGAATAAACTCAGCTAAATCTTCTAAAGCTTTGCGAGTCGAAATGGTCGGCAGGTCCAGAAGATGTTTCTTGGCTTTTTTGACATATAAATCTACAAGCCGCATGGACTGATCGATTGCTCCGGTAGCCTTTATCAGGCCAATCGTTTCAGCAACTTCATCGTCAGTCTTATCCATCTTCCCCAGTAAAGTCTTTAGCTGAGCCGGCTCGGATGACAGTTTGAGGGCCAGAATCATGGGTAACGTCATAATTCCCTGGCGTAAGTCTCCGCCAATAGGCTTCCCAAATTCTGAAGGCTTAGCGGTAATATCTAATACATCATCAACGATCTGAAAAGCCATGCCTAATGAATGACCATAAGCACCCAGCGCCCAAACTTGACGTCTGGGAGCATCTGACACTATTGCCCCTAGTTTACAACAGGCAGATATCAACAAAGCAGTTTTCCGTTTAATGCGGTAATAGTATTGCTTAAGATTTTGTTCAACATCAAACGATGACTTAATTTGTTGAATTTCTCCTTGACACATTTCAACGCTGATTTCTGCAAGGATACGGGCAACCTCAGGGTGATCTATCCTTGCAATGAGTACTAATGACTTTGCAAACAGATAGTCCCCCGTTTCAATGGAGACGATATTCCCCCATTTAGCTTTTACCGTCGGGCGCCCTCTTCTGGTCATTGATGCATCGACGACATCATCGTGAACTAGTGAAGACATATGTATCAGTTCTAATGCCATCGCTACAGGCATCAACTTATCCATTGAATAACTGAAGAACTTTCCGGCAAGAAGCGTAAAAGCAGGGCGTAATCGTTTACCACCCGCCGATAATAAATGAACAGCTGAATCCTGGAGAATCGGGTAATCCGTCTCCACGAATTTCGTTAATTCTTTTTCTACTCGTTGCAGATCTGAATTTATCTGATTTAAGAGCCAGAGTTGTTTCAAAACCGATTCACCTGCTCGCACCCTTTTCTTCATAAGATACCATATCTGATGGCAGTTCCGCCAGAGGATCCTTGGCTACTTCATCCTCGTAAGTTAACAATTCCTCTTCCGGCTTAGCATCTTCCTCACTTTGGGGCTGGTTTGCATCCTTCCCAGAAGTAGGGGTTGAGGTCGTCTGCTCAAATGCTTTGTTCATGATCGTCGTCGGTGTATCGATAGTACTCTGAAATTCCTTCGTTAATTCATTGGTTGCTTTTCGAATTTCAAAAACTAGTTTACCGATCGACCGAGCGATAACCGGAAGATCTTCAGGTCCAAATAAAATAAGGACTACTACTAAAATCAAGAGTATTTCACTTAAACCCATATTTTTTCCCCCTTTTATGCAGCCAGGTCTCTATCTCTTCTACGAACAATTAGATACCCCAACCAGATGCTAACTTCATAGAGAAGATACATCGGTCCAGCCATGAGAAGTTGTGTCACCAAATCTGGCGTTGGGGAAACTACCACCGCCAGAATAACCATCGATAATACAGCCCAGCGACGTTTTTGAGCTAACATTTGAGGAGTTAACACCCCAATCCGAATTAAGATTAATAAGACAATAGGAAGTTGAAATACTAGACCAAACGTCATAAGAAAGGCTAAAAGAAAGCTAAGATACGAGGTTTTTGTCAAAAATGGAGTTGATTGAACGGCACCACCCCCGACAAAAAGTAAAAACTTAATACCTAAAGGCATTACGATAAAGAAGCACAGGGAGGCTCCGCCAAGAAAAAGGAGTACTGAGCTGGGTACAATAATAAATAAGTACTTTCGTTCATTTTGCTTCAAGGCAGGAAGTACAAAACTCCAAATCTGCCATAAAAGTATTGGGAGAGCCAAGACTACCCCAGTAACGACCGCGACTTTTAATTTGACTAACATAGGTTCTAAAGGAGTCGTGGTAATGAACGTAATTTTTTCCAATACGGTAACAGGACGGGCAAAATAAGCAAAAACTTGATCACTGACAAGCCAGCCAATAATGCTACCTAGCGCAATAGCATATGCAGATATAACGAGCACTTTGCGTAGCGCTTTTAAATGCTCCATCAACGGTAAATTGGCCTCATTAAGCTGTCGCTTTCGCCTGCGCATCCGCCTACACTTCCTTCCTAAAGGCCTTTAACCGTTCGTAGTGTGTATTGCGTTGAACAGCCTGATAACCTGCATCTTCAATACAACGTATAATTTCTTGGAGCGGAACACGTGTTTTTATGCCAGCGGCCCGAACAACATTTTCCTCGAGCATGGTACTTCCAAAGTCGTTCGCTCCAAATCTCAAGGCCACCTGCGCCATTTTAGCTCCTTGGGTGACCCACGAAGCTTGCAGGTTAGGAACATTATCGAGCATCAAGCGTGCAACCGCAAGTGTTCTTAAATACTCAACCCCAGTGCTCCCCTCTCCACCAAGCTC
>JAJYAS010000490.1 GCA_021779415.1 Bacillota bacterium | reverse complement strand
CAATATACATGGGGATTGGTTGATAAGTTCGGCCGGCAATAATTTTCGCGCTATAAAACAGTTCTTGGATCGCTATGATCGATAAAAGAGATGAATCTTTGAGTAAGGCAATAAACTCATTGCCCAAAGGCGGTATAACCCGCTTAAACGCTTGAGGTAGGATTACATATCTTAATGCCTGACCTTGAGTCATTCCTAACGAACGTGCCGCTTCCGATTGCCCACGGTCAATAGATTGAATTCCAGCCCTAAATATTTCGGCAATATATGCGCCGGAATTAAGGCCCATCGCCAAAACCCCAGCAATATATTGATAGTTATCTGGTAAGGTATCCCAATTAAGGAGTTTGGGAACTAAAAAATAAACCAGGAAAATTTGCACTAACAATGGAGTTCCTCTAAAAAAGTCTATATAGGCAATCGAACCTGCGCGCAACAACTTCTTCTTGGACAAACGCGCCAAAGCCATAAAAAGTCCAATCACGAGTCCAATAGCTACTGCACCAGCGGTCAGCTCCAACGTAAGTAATGCGGCTTTATTCAGAATGGGGACGCTATCTATGGCTGCCTTCCAGTTTAGACCCACAAAAAAATCCTCCTTCTCATAGCAAATTAGCTTAGCTAAAATTTAATATCTGGGACTTCATGACGTAGCCTCCAATGACGTTAGTCCCTTAACAAATACTATCACGCTGTAGATCCGGTCTCCCAAAGCAGAAAAGTGGAACTCCCACTTAAAGAAGTTGGGAGCCTTAGAATTAAAGTAATCTATGCCCGACAATTAGATGCTATGTCTGCATAAAATTATACATTTTACCGTTAATTTATACAAGGAAAAAGTTATTCTCAAAGCACAATTTTTTCGAATGAATATACACGACAAAGACTAATTATACACATAGGAGCCCCTTAATTCAATGTCCAAATTCCTCCATCATCTCCTAATCTGATGAAGCTCACTGAACTCCTTCAGTTAAGCTGTACTTCGTGACATAGCCCCCAGTACGATAAAAAAAGGAGGGCACAATTTAAAGTGCCTTCCTCTATCATTTAGTTTTATACATTATTGGTTCAAACGGGTTCTTTAGAACTTCGGTGCATCTCTTTTGAACCACTTCTTGTAAATATTGTTGTATTCTCCATTGTCCATGAGTTTCTTCAGAGAGGCATTCATTTTGCCGCCTAATTCTTTATTGTCTTTCTTCATCGCTATGCCATAAAACTCTTGGTCAACATTTGCTTCTACCGAGGTAATGTCAGCCTTTTCATTTTGAGCTTGGAACCAAAGCACAACAGGACCATCAGCGACAACAGCTTCAACTCCACCGTTGAGAAGATCGTTCATGGCATCAGGAGTTGTATCAAACTTTCTTGGTTCGATTCCAGCTTTTTCAACGACTTCTTGCCCGGTCGTACTTAGTTGAACCCCAACCTTTTTGCCTTTTAAGTCAGCCAATACTTTAAAGCTGGAACCTTTCTTCATGGCTATATATTGAATAGCTCTAAAATACTTATCGCTAAATTGAACACTTTCGGCCCGCTTCGGAGTGATTGTCATAGCGGAAATTACCGCATCGTATTTTCCGGCTTCTAAAGCTGGTAGTAAACCGTCAAAAGCACATGTCTCAATATTCACCTTCGTGTAGCCCATGTCTTTCCCAAGGGCATTAATCAGCTCAATATCGAAGCCCGTTGGTTGTTGCTTTTCATCCATAAACTCAAACGGTGCATAGGCGATATCCGAACCAACCTTCAAGACCTTTTCAACTGGAGCAGGAGCTGCTGGTGCCGGTGTTGCTGGCGCGCTAGTACTACCGCATCCAGCTAGCGTCAGGAGGCTTAAACTAAGTAACCCGGCTAATAGAAGACGAAATTTTGGTTTAAACATTTTATATTCCCCTCTCTTTTGGATGTGTTCCGCAACAACTTTCTAAAAGCTTCTGCATTATGCGTTAGTTCATCCTTGTCTATTCCGATTATACATACTAATGAATATCTATACAACACTAATTTACGCATGTTATAGCTATTTTTTTAGCGAAGATCCGAAATCCGGACGGATTAAGTAACGCACAAAGGATTATCCCCAAAAAGTTACACACAGGAGTGTGTGTATAGTGTGGATAAGTACAGGAAAGACCCTATTTTCCAAGACGAAATTGTGGATAACCCTGTTGACAACTTTTATAAGTTTTATAAGGAAAACAAAAAGCACTGGCCGACGAAACGCCTACCAATGCTTGTCAATTTCAAAATATGCTAATTCAAGTTGCTTGAATTAATATTGCTCACGAGCTGGACGATGGTGCTGATAGCACTCACGGCAGTATACTGGACGATCTGATGTCGGTTGGAAAGGAACTTGAGTTTCTACTCCACAGTCCGCACAAACGACAGTAAACATTTCACGTGATCTTCCTTCTTGGGAATTACGATTGGTTTTGCGTACGTTGCGACATTCACGGCAACGTTGTGGTTCATTCTCAAAACCCTTTTCAGCGTAGAATTCTTGTTCCCCAATGGTAAAAATAAAAGTTACTCCGCAGTCTTTACATACTAGATCTTTGTCTTCAAAGGCCATGAAAGATATTCCCCTTACGTAAAAAAATGTAATAGGCTGTGCCCATCCAGTCATTATTATAACCCTATTCACTCGAAGGCACAAGTCTTTTTTCTCGGCCAGCAGCTAAGCACAAGCCATAAATTGCTCGAACTCCGCTACCCCGAAGTGCTTCTGCCACTGCCTCAAGTGTTGCTCCCGTTGTCGTTACATCGTCCACTAACCACACACTTCGCCCCGAATAATCCTCTGGATTAGGCACATCAAAAACACCTTTTAAGTTTTGCAAACGTTCTTTACGAGAAAGTTGCACCTGAGACACCCTAGTCTCAATTCGTTTAACTCCTTGAAGATGTGGTAGTCCCAGTTCCCAATGTAAGGCGGAAGCAATTACCTCCGCCTGGTTAAATCCACGTTCTCCTAGTTTCGTAGCATGCATTGGAACTGCCACGACGCCGTCAACTGCCGGAAGTTGACTAATAGCCCATTCTGAAAAAGGTTTTATAATCTGCCCTATATAGTTCGGGTGGGCATTGAATTTTATGTTCTGAATAAATTCCTTTAATCCACCGTAATAATGTCCCCAGGCAACTACTTTATCAAGCTGTTTAGGGCCCTTGCCGGCTTCACAATCTTGGCACTGTAGCAGATCAATGGGAATCAACTTTCCGCACCCTCGACAACGTCCAAGCTCAGGATGTAAGTAGTTTTCAGTACAACTAGGACAAATTGGCCCGTCCCCTTCACTACATAAGACACAAACTGGTTCATTTTTATACCAAAGCGAACGAAGGAACTTACTAGAGACTCCTTTGAGATCTTTCAAGGGTTTCTCCTCCCTTCTTGCTGATCGAGAAGGCCTAACTCCATTGCACGTCGATTTTGGTCCTTGATCCAACGAACTGCAGTCTTCATTGCTGGAGATATTTGCTTGGAAATATAAACGACCCCTCCTCCGGGACATTCTCGAGTTCGCCCTACCCTGCCAGCCATTTGAACCAAGGCACGTTCATCAAAAATCGAATGATCCGCCTCGAGAACCACCACTTGTATTCTGGGTAACGTGACGCCACGCTCCAGAATCGTTGTACTTACAAAAAGATCAAACTCTCCCCGTATCAGGCGTTTTATCTTTTGAGCGCGTCCTAAGTCAGAACTGTAACTGCCGTCAACCTTCCAGTCGGGAAAATATTGTCTTAATGCTTCAGTCCAAGAAGCAACCCATGAAATTTTTGGGACAAATACCAGCACAGGCCCTTCGCTCCTTAAGGTTCTTATTTGTAAAACCACTTCTTCAGTACACCCGTTACTGTTAGGTTCTTGGGAATAGGCCGATTTAAGCCAAACAGGAATTGGCAAAGGCTTACGATGGTGCCGTGCTGG
>JAJYAS010000489.1 GCA_021779415.1 Bacillota bacterium | reverse complement strand
CAAACGGCCATCAATTTAGCAGATCGATTGAACAAGGCTGGAATTCGAGTTTTAGGGACCCCAGTCGATGCGATTGATATGGCAGAGGATCGGGAACGTTTTGCTCAGCTCTTAAGTCGTTTAGGAATTCCTCAATCCGAAGGACGGAGTGTCACCTCGCTTGATCAGGCTAAAGGAATTGCTGAGGAACTTGAGTTTCCAGTGATTGTTCGTCCTTCTTACGTCATTGGAGGACGCGCCATGCAGGTGGTAGAAAATCTCGGCGAACTTGAAGATTATTTAAGGCGGGCAATCCACCTCTCTCCCGAACATCCGATTTTGGTGGATCGCTACTTGGAAGGAAAAGAAGTGGAAGTGGATGCGGTCTCTGACGGAGAGACAACCGTGATCGCCGGGATTATGGAGCATATTGAGCGCGCGGGAGTCCATTCTGGGGATAGCTTGGCCGTTTATCCGCCTCAAAGTTTAACGCCTGCCGAAATTGAACAAATCCAGGATTTCACCTGTCGTCTGGCAGAGGGAATCGGCATTTGTGGACTTATAAATATTCAATTTGTTGTCGTGCGTGGCAAGGTGTATGTGCTGGAAGTGAATCCTAGAGCGAGCCGCACGGTGCCTATTCTTTCTAAAGTTACAGGAATTCCCTTAGTGAATTTGGCAGTCCAAGTTTCTCTGGGGAAAACATTAAAGGATATGGGGTATGTGCAGGGGCTTGCTCCAGAGGTCCCGTTTGTCGTAGTGAAGGCCCCTGTCTTCTCCTTTGAAAAGTTAACCAAAGTTGAAACATCCTTAGGGCCTGAAATGAAATCCACGGGTGAAGTCTTGGGGATGGACACTCAATTTGGTCATGCCTTGGCCAAGGCTTTTGCGGCCTCTCGCATTCCACTTCCGAATGAGGGGAATATTCTGGTGTCTGTGGCTGAAAAGGACCGTCCCGAGGGAATCACCCTTGCGCGTCAATTAGCTCAATTAGGGTTTGGAGTCAAAGGAACGGGAGATACAGCTAAGGCTTTAGCTTTGTGCGGGGTCGAGGTCGAAGTGGTAAGTGAATCCAGCGAAGCTCTTCAAGAAGCCATTCGGCAACGGGAATTCTCCTTTATCCTCAGTACTCCCACTAAAGGGAAGGCGCCGGAACATACTGGTTACTTGTTGAGGAGGTTAGCCGCCGAACATGGGGTTCCCTGCTTCACGTCCATGGATACAGCTAAAGCGGTCGTCCGAGCTTTGCAAGAGATACGGAGTCATACCATGCCAGAGGTGCTTTCATTGCAGGAATATCTGGAGTTATAGGGTTGTAGTTCAGCAGCGAAGTTTCATAGGGTCTTAGGGATAGAGAAAGAAAAAAACTCCTGCTTGAAAGTTTAGTTTCCAAGCAGGAGTTTTTTTAATTAACGAGTTAATAGGGTTTGAAAATTGACCATAATCAGTTAAAGTTTTGTCCCACATTGTGGGCAATAGGCTGTGCCTGTATTGGCTTTTCCACAGGAAGGGCAGAAATTAGGCTTATTTTCTGATAGAGAATGGTCTGGCGTTGTCCTTTGTTCAGACTTTTGCAAGTCGACTTTTGGTGTCTCGGATTTAAAAGTCGTTCCCTCAGCTACGGGTTGTTGGAGAGTTTCAGGTTGGTCGAGATATTTTGGTTGGTCATCTTCTTCCAGAGATAGTACCCAGATGATCGCTAGGACGGCGATGAAAGGACTCACTACGAGGGTAACTAATCCTGCAATTCCTGAAGAGATTCGATTAAGTACTTGAACCCCAATTTCAATTAAAATAACTGTTCCGATGTAGCCCCAAAGGGATCCAAGGTGCTTTCGAAAGAATCTCCAACTGCCAACGAGCGCATCGCGAAAGCTGTCTTTAGGATGTGCTAAGAGGTAGATGGCTGAGGTGGAAACCCAGGGTAAGGCATAGATCGAGATACTTGCAATCATGAGGCCATAAACGATAAAGAAAGAAATAAGCGCGCCTTGAGAGGGTCTTAAGGTAAAAGCGCCAATGAGTCCGATGATCAAGAAGATCAACTGGATTAAAAAGAAAAGCACTTGCCAACCGAGGAAACGGAAGAAACCCCCTAATCGAAAATCCTTTAAGGTCACATTTCCATGATATGATCTAATGGTCAGGTTGAAGACACCTGTATAAAAAGCAGATCCGATTAACCAACCCACAATAATGATCAGAAAGAAGGTTCCGGCGACCGCGCCAACAGCGGCTAGAAGAGTGGAAAGATCACTCAAGGATCCATTGAATGAGTCAAAAGGACTTTGATTGGGTGATCCGAACGGGCCAGTAAAAGGAGTTATACCAGGTGTAGGTGGTACCCCAGGGACAGGCATTCCAGGGGATGAAAACCCTCCATATGCCTGAGGAAAGCTCCAGTGTAGCTGGTTCAACACTCCCATAACCATCGCCACCACAAGAACTATGCCAACTCCTATGAAAATAAGGGTCCAAGCATACAAAGGAAGAGCTTCTCTTTTAAATGTTGTCCAAGTCAATTTGATGCGTTCTGACCAAGTCATGTGCATACCTCCTTTTATGTAGATTAGGGAATAATGAATATTGTAAGTATAGTGTTAGGCTATAGTCATAAAAATATTAGAGCTAGAACGAATAACCATATTCTAGCATGGGTATGAGCATTTGCCTATGAATAAAATTTTAGGGAAGGGGGATCAGTAGATGGATACTGGATCAGATCAAATACTATCGAAAAATTTCTGATAGGGTGTTCGAGAAAGTGAGGTGAATAGATGTTGAGCAAGAAAATTCGCATGCAAAAAATATTTAAAAAAGTATTATTTTTAATATTAGGTTCAACCCTTGCAGGTATAGGCTTAGAAATCTTTTTAATACCCAATAATGTAATTGACGGTGGAATTGTTGGTATTTCGATAATGGCAGGATACCTTACTAAGTGGCCTGTGGGTTTGTTCATATTTGGTTTAAACATCCCATTCTTTCTTTTCGGCTATTATCAGATTGGAAAATCGTTTACGATATCAACTATAGTTTCGGTCGCGATGCTATCCATGTGGGTCAGTATTTTACATCCCGTACCTGGAATTACGCATGATGTATTCTTAGCTTCCGTGTTTGGAGGAATTGTACTAGGAGTGGGTGTTGGGTTAATTATCCGTTATGGTGGTTCTTTAGACGGAACGGAGATTATCGCTATAGTTTTAGACAAGAAAACGGCATTTTCCATTGGGGAAATAGTAATGTTCTTTAACCTTTTTATATTAAGCAGTGCGGGGTTAGTATTTGGATGGGATAGAGCCATGTATTCGCTCGTTGCCTATTTCATTGCCTTTAAGGTTATTGACCTTACGGTAGAGGGGTTAGATGAATCTAAGGAAGTCATGATTATATCGGAAAAGAATGATGAGATTGCTGAGGTGCTAATGGCTAGACTCGGAAGAGGTGTTACGCGGCTTCAAGGAGAAGGTGGATTTACCGGGGAAGCAAAGGGTGTCTTGTATTGTGTAGTTACAAGGTTAGAGATTTCTAAGTTAAAATCGATTCTTGATGAAATTGATGACAATGCTTTTGTCACGATTAGTAGTGTGCACGAAGTAATGGGTGGGAGGTTTAAAAAGAAAGCCATTCATTAATACTCCTAAAGTAGTATACTAGATATGTAATCGCCAAATAATAAGTTATTGATACGACAAGTGGTTTACAATTCTCCTGCTGGTTTAAAACTGGCAGGAGCTTTTGATGGGCACATAAAGTATTTAGGTATTGCATTTTTATGCATATAAAAGTATAATAATTCACATCGAAGGGATGGGTGACACATGAAATTAATGGATAAATCTATATTTAAAGGACGAGACTTTATTTCACTGCATGATTTTTCTCAAGATGAATTAAGCTGCATTTTAGATGTAGCTCGAGAACTTAAAGAGGAGCAAAAAGCCGGTCGGCCTCATGCTGTA
>JAJYAS010000488.1 GCA_021779415.1 Bacillota bacterium | reverse complement strand
CCATGACAAAGATGTTTTCTTGATGGAGTATTTCCATAGCTGGTAAATGTTCTGGTATTTTAATGGGCATGAAATAACCCCTTTCCGAAGGAAGCGAAGGGACGGTTCTCTTGCTTCCTTCAAGCTTATAGTTTGACCCTACTAATTAAGTGGAACTTGAATTATTGCGAGAGGGGGCAAAGGGAAGCACAAGAACCGTCCCTCTGCTTCCGTTCAGGGCTTGATCTAAATCGTACAGCAGGTCGTCGATGGTTTCTAGGCCGATGGAGAGACGGATCATATCGGGGGATATGCCTGCAGCACGCTGGGATTCTTCATCGAGCTGTTGATGCGTTGTGCTTGCCGGATGTATGACGAGGGATTTAGCATCTCCGACGTTGGCCAAATGGGAAAATAGCTTAAGGTTGTTAATGAATTTTTCCCCTTCGGCAAGGCCGCCTTTGACACCGAAGGTAAAGATCGCTCCCGCTCCTTTGGGCAAGTATTTCTGGGCGAGTGCGTGATAAGGGCTTTTGGCTCGGCTTGGATAGTTAACCCAAGTAACTAACTTATGCTGGTCGAGAAATTCAGCTACTCTTTTGGCGTTTTCGACATGGCGCTCCATGCGCAGGGGGAGAGTTTCTAATCCCTGCAAAAACAAGAACGAGTTGAAGGGTGAGAGTGCTGCCCCAGTGTCACGTAAAAGAGATACTCTTGCTTTGGTGATGTAAGCAGCTTTGCCGCAGGCTTCTGTATAGACAATCCCATGGTAGCTGGGATCCGGTTGGCTGAGTCCTAGAAACTTGCCGTTGTCCCAATCGAAGTTTCCCGAGTCGACTATGATGCCGCCAATTGAAGTTCCGTGCCCGCCAATGAACTTAGTGGCAGAATGAACGACGATGTCTGCTCCGTGTTCAATAGGCCGGCATAAGTAGGGGGAGGCAAAGGTGTTGTCAACGATCAGAGGGAGACCGTTTTCATGAGCAATACTGGCAATCTTCTCTAGATCGGCGACATTGATTTGAGGGTTGCCGATGGTTTCCGTATATAAGGCTTTTGTTTTATCCGTGATTTTCGAACGGAATTCCTCAGGTTTGTCGACATTAACAAAGTGGACTTTGATGCCCAGTTTAGCAAAGGTATAGGCGAACAAGGTGTACGTTCCGCCGTAGAGGGAACCCGAGGCGACAATTTCGTCTCCGGCTTGAGCGATATTTAAAATAGCATACGTAATAGCGGCTTGGCCTGAAGCGGTGGCCAGTGCTCCTACGCCCCCTTCTAGGAGTGCGACACGTTGTTCAAAAACGTCTTGAGTGGGGTTCATGATCCGGGAGTAGATATTACCGGGCTCTTTGAGAGCAAATAGGTTAGCTGCATGGTTGGTGTCGTTGAAGACAAAGGATGAGGTTTGATAGATTGGCACGGCACAAGCATTGGTCGTGGGATCTGGGGTTTGCCCTCCGTGCAAAGAAACAGTTTCAAAACCGAGTTGACGTTCTTCAGTCATTAGTAGTTCCTCCTAAAGCTAATTTTTCGCGGAAGCAGAGGGACGGTCTCAAAACTCCGGTGGGGGAGTCTGCATACTGGGGCCCATTCTCACTTGAAGAAGTGGGAGTCTTACGATCGGATGAAGTGTTACAAAAGTGTAGCTAGTAGCTTTTGAAGCAAGAGAACCGTCCCCTTGCTTCACTTCCCTCCAAAATAAAAAACGACCACTTCAAGAGAAGCGGTCGTTTTTGTTATTTTACTCGCTACTCTCATCTCTCAGAACCTATGGTTCTGTTGGAATTAGCACCTCATAGCTTACGCTATCGGTTGCCGGGCATCATTGGGCCAGTCCCTCCGCCACTCTTGATAAGAGAAATTCAATATTTAGTTGTTGAGCTTATAATGTCACTACTATAAAACAAATTGTGGTCTATGTCAACAACGCTAATTCTTCCTCCGCACCATAGTTACATATTGACATATTTTAATATGATGTTATTATAATAAATAATAAACTAAATCATAAGGGTCAAAACCATAAGGGCATATTTCTTTCTAAGGAGATGAGTGGCGTGTCCCAAGAATTGATTATGGCGAGACGGGTATTGGGTATTGATGAACGTGGAATCCGCCAGGAAGCGAAGCGCTATAAAGCCTTGGGCGATGAAACACGCCTTAAAATATACCGAGTCTTAGAACAAGGGGAACGGTGTGTTTGCGAATTGATGGATCTCTTTGAGATGAACCAATCGGCAACGTCTCATAATCTCAAAGTCTTGGAGAATGCTGGCTTAGTGGAGGGGCGCCGAAAAGGAAAATTCGTTTATTACAGCGCAGTTGACCATGAGAGTGCACATGACGGATAGGACGGAGGGGGAGAAACTATAAATGTCGTGAGAAAATTAACGTATAGGAAGGATTGAACTTTATGCTTCAAAATTTTGCAGACTATGTAGCGTATACACTCTTTGGGCTTCTGCCAAGCAGCCACTTGGGAGCCGCTCTCGATTTCTTTGTCTATGACACGATTAAGATATTTTTAATGCTGTCTGTTATCATCTTTTTGGTTTCCCTAATCCGCAGTTTCTTTCCTCCGGAACGTACCAAAAAGATCTTAAGTCATAAGCGAGAATTCATTGGGAATATTTTAGCTGCCTTGCTAGGGATTGTGACTCCGTTTTGTTCCTGCTCGGCAGTACCGGTCTTTATCGGGTTCGTGGAATCCGGGGTGCCGCTAGGAGTGACGTTTTCGTTCCTCATTTCTTCACCTATGGTGAATGAAGTGGCTCTTATCATGCTCTGGGGAATGTTTGGCTGGAAGATCGCAACGATCTACATCACAGCTGGACTCACTGTCGCTTTAGTCGGCGGGTTGGTGATTGGGAAACTTAAACTGGAACATCTGGTAGAGGAGTATGTCTATAATATCAAGATGGGCGAAACGGAATTAGCGGCTTTAACTCGGAAGGAAAGAGTGGAGTACGCTTGGGGCTATGTGATAGATATTTTGAAAAAAGTTTGGTTATATGTCATTATAGGGATAGCTATTGGTGGTTTTATGCATGGCTACGCTCCGGCGGATTTCTTGGTCAAGTATGCTGGGAAGGGTAACCTGTTTGCGGTTCCTTTAGCGGTGTTGATTGGGGTACCTCTTTATTCTAATGCCGCTGGGATCATTCCGATTATCAATGTATTGATGGAAAAAGGAATGGCTATGGGAACGGTGCTTGCCTTTATGATGGCCGTGACCGCCTTGAGTTTGCCGGAAATGATCATCCTGCGCAAAGTCTTAAAACCTAAACTCCTTGGCATCTTTGTTGGGATCATGACGGTAGCGATTATTTTCGTGGGGTATTTGTTTAATTGGATCTTTGCTTAGAGTAAAATTAGGGGGCAATGGCATAATGCAGATTATTTCGAAGCCCATCTCAGTGGAGCTTCCTAGCTGCCCGGTGTGTGGTACACCCGGGCAGCGGGTGCGAAAAATTACAGTGGAACATCAAGTGTTACCAACGGTGAAACTTCCTGAGGAGAGTGAAGGTTACTTTTTATGTCGCTCGCCAGAGTGTCAGGTCGCATATTATCGCTTGGATGGCACAACTTACGGGCAAAATCAGATTAAAAACAAGATCTCGTTTAAGCAAGTAGAGCCACCGGTGCCGATCTGTTATTGCCTTAATGTTACGGAAGAAGAAATTCTTCGACATGTCGCTGTGGAAAAGTGTTGTTCGACGTTGGAAGAGCTGCAGAAACATACGGGAGCTAATACTGGGAAGGAATGTTTGACTAAAAATCCAGCCGGCGGCTGATGCGCAACTGTTGTGCGATCGGTGATCGCCAAGGGTTTAGCCATGCGGTGCTAAGGGTTGCTTTGAGGTGTTTAGTGCGGTATTATAGTTAGTGAGTTGGGTATTTCCCGTCAATTGCAATGGATACCAACTTGCGATGGGGCTCGCTATGCATAATGCTAATGGCTCC
>JAJYAS010000487.1 GCA_021779415.1 Bacillota bacterium | reverse complement strand
AATTGAGATGCTGTCGTCCCCGAGGCAATCGTGATTTTCTCACTATTCCCCGAGGTGGAGTAAGGCTGTGTGGCCCAATTCCACCAAGCTAAATATCCTAAGCCCCCAATTAAGAGAACCAGAAAAAATCCCGTTAGTTTTTTCCACCGTCTTTTTTTCCTCGGGGACATGGTTTCATCTCTCTTTCAAACATGTATTAAGAAAGGCCTCGAGCACCTATTCGTAAAATGCGATTTGTTGGAGCATAAAAATCCCGACTTAGGAACTGCTTGGTCTCTTTTCCAGTAGCGTCGCGCACGACCTTCCACGTATTTACTATAATACCTTTCGCACCTTTTTGTTCCTGAACAATTCGACCCGAGGCCAGTTTTGAATCTGGTCTCTTTTCCGTCTTGTAGTTTATTTCTTTCTCGACTTGTCGTTCAATACGTACGGATTTGTCCGTCTTCTTCCCCCAAATTCGGAGCGTTAGCATTCCGCCTTTGATTTCTGTCCGCAAATAAAGCAAGCTGGCGGTATCATTTTGGAATTTGAAATCGATATTAGGATAATTAACCGTTGCATCTTGTCCTGACGCAACATAACTTACAGCTACTGCATGTGGCGCCCGCTCTACCACTTTTAAATTACTTAAGAGTACGGCATTATATAGGGTCGAGGACACTTGGCATACGCCGCCTCCTATTCCTTGCACATACTCGCCGTTGACTATAACGTAGGCATCTTTATACCCTGTTTCTAATTCTCGAGGTCCTACTGTGTTGTTAAAGGAAAAAGTCTCACCTGGACGAACAAGTTTGCGATCCAATGCCTTGGCAGCCGCAACTAAATTGGCGGATCTGTTTTTCTCTTGGACAGCAAACTTCGTAGTATACTCACCTATGATGGTATCAAAGGCTAAACTTTTGACAGCTTCTGTGCTAACCGATGCTGGCACCTCAACCATTGGTATGGCAATCCGGCTCGGCACCTCACTTAAGGAAGTCTTTTGAATAGTATCAATTAATTTATCAGTATCAATCGTCCGACCATTCTCAGCCGGCGTAATGACAACCTTATCTTTTTCAATCTTATAGGCGGCATTTTTAGCCGGTCGACTAAATTTTTTAAGTTTCTCTTGAAGGGTTTGCTTGGCCTTTAACATATCGACTTTCAGTACGCTTGGCAGAGCAGTTCCGGGGTTACGCCCGATATCGTCAATCGTCTTCTGATGATTCAAAGCAATGCCCATGTCATTCAACGTCATTGGAATCTCTGTATCATTGTACAACAGGACACGGGTTTCTTCCAGCTTGTCCTTCGACCAGTCTTTGATTTTCTCCTCAGCTTCAGAAGCCGAACTGCCACTTAGATCCAAATCGTCTACTTTGGTTCCCTCTGGTAGTAAATCACTTTCCTCTTCTTGATTCTCTGGAGTTTGACTAGATTGCGCCTTAGCCTCGGGGGGGTGACTTGGCGTAGGGGTGCATCCTCCTATCAGTAGTATCAATAATGAAAACGCCAAGGCTTTAGTAAGGGCCCACATCCACGATTGTCTTATGTACTTCTTTATCACCCACACCTCCTCTTTTTCTAAGTTAGTATTTCCGTAGTGTTCCATGATTATCTCTGAATTAATTTACCCTTTGTAAAAATACGCAATTATTATGAACGTAAAGAATTTGGGCAACAAAAAGGTAACCCGTGACGCTTTAGCCACGGGTTACCTTTTTGTGTCAAAGTATATGCTGACCACTTACTGTTTTAGTTCTGCGACTGCAGGATTGAGCATTGAGGTACAATGAGGACATCGTGTCGCTGCAATCGGAATTTCTGTAAAACAAAAGTCACACTGTTTCGTCTTAGGAGCGGTGACTTCTGCTTCTTTCTTTTTCGTTAAACGACTGAGTTGCTTAATGACAAAGAAGATAGATAGAGCGACAATCAAGAAATCGATAATATTATTGATAAAAAGTCCATAATTCAAGGTAGCGACTCCCGCTTTTTTTGCTTCATCCATCGTTTTGAAATGTCCACTTCCCAGAACAATAAATAAATTGGAAAAGTCAACTTTTCCCAGCAAGATCCCCACTAACGGCATAATCATATCATTGACGAGAGAGGTTACGATCTTTCCGAAAGCGCCTCCAATCACAACACCTATGGCTAAATCAACGATATTGCCCTTCATTGCAAAGTCTCTAAATTCTTTCCACACGAACTCCATCTCCTTCATAAATCCCTTCTAAAAAAGAAAAATTGTCTTAACTCAATCCATTATAAAATAGTATACCACTTCTAGTCAAAATTCCGAGTGCTGATACAGAGCTGCTTTGTTTCGAATCATCCCTTAACTGAAGTATTTGAAGCCGTAAAACCTTTTCGTTCAAGTTTACCCCAACCGCTAGGCTGCTTCAGCATATTTACAATTCCTCCGATACGCCACATGCTGAATATTTGTCTCGGTCCAAAATTCTCAAAGATGGCATAGAAAACTAATATCAAAAGATCTTTCCGTTTAAAATAGTGGGTATCCCATTCGGCGATCACTAAGGAGGTCACGGAAACGAGGATCCCCATCAAAATCGTGGAAACAAAGAGGAGGAGCACAACTTCCGGATTGAGTAAGCCAAGTAGAAACGCGATCAATACCATTACGTACCCTTGACCCTCAATCAGGGGACCAAGCATTTCGAAAATCAAGAAATAGGGCAGAGCGATAATTCCAGTTCGCCCATAGCGAGAATTGAAGAGCATCCTTTTATGGAACGTCAGAATTTCCACCAATCCCCGGTGCCATCGGTAGCGCTGTTTTTTTAAACTGCTTAGATCTTCGGGCACTTCCGTCCAGCAATTTGCGTTAAAGGCATAACCTATGCGAAATTTTTGCCCAAGTTCTCGCATCAGCCTGCTGATGCGCACAACCAGTTCCATATCTTCCCCGACTGTATCCTTGGCATATTTCCCACTGCTCGTCAGATATCCACCGACGCGAATGACTCTTTCTTTTCTAAAAAGGCCAAAAGCCCCTGAAATGATGAGCAAACTATTGATCTTTGCCCACCCCAGTCTACCCGCCATGAAAGCTCGAATGTATTCGATGGATTGAAATCTCGCCAAGGGATTCTTGGGTATCTGGACTTTGACGATCTGTCCACGTTCAACTGTGCAGCCATTGATAGGAAAAATATTTCCTCCCAGCGCGGGTGTTTCGATTCCTTCATCGAGAGTCAAGGAGGCAAGTTTGAGCAAAGCTTCATCTTCGAGCAGAGAATCCGCATCAATTCCACAGAAATACTCTTTTCGCGATAGATTAATGCCTGTATTCAACGAATCGGCTTTTCCCCCATTTTCTTTATCGACAACCATGAGTTTAGGCATCGAATGGTTCATATAGATCCCACGAATCGGCTTTGTGTTTAATTGATGTTCAATAATATAATCAACTCTGATTAAGTCATAATATTGAATGAGCACATCCAACGTCCTGTCTTTGGATCCATCATTGACGATGATTAATTCACAATCCGGATATTTAAGGTTGAGCAGGGAATTTGAACTCTCAATAATCGTCTTTTCTTCATTATAGGCAGGAGCAACGATCGAAATCGAAGGGAGCATGTTCCTCTTGAAAAGCAACGAACTAGTTTTGATTCTCCACAGTTTAACTTGTTGTTTTACATTTAGGACAGAAAAAAACAAGAGAATAAGATAAATTAGATTAATGGCAATCGCATAGAAGGCGAGATAATAGTTAAAATCAAGAACGAATAATTCAAGTTGTTGAAGAATAGGAGTAGTGTACATAATTTGATAATGTCTTATCACGTAGATGAGTGGGAAAATCAGAACGCTTGAAGCCAACACCGCATAAAGATTCCGGATAAGTTTTTTATCCTTCTGTTCTTGTTTTATTGGAGTTATCACTTCGTTCCGTTGGATTTTACATTTTTGAGCCACTCTTTCATTCA
>JAJYAS010000486.1 GCA_021779415.1 Bacillota bacterium | reverse complement strand
GGGGTCAAAGGGGGACAGTATACATAATCACTTCTTCTGGTTGCATTATAAGTTTTCACTCCTAACCTATTTCAACTGATATTTAAAAAAACTGTTCTGAATTCAGAGTACCATATCAGACTTTTATTGTCACGCAACAATGAATTCGTTATTCTTAGCCTAATAATCGCTTTGCGCTCAGCATGATTTTATTTATTTATTTCTCTAGCTTTTAGTTATATTATAGATATAATACTTACTAGGATAAGTATTATTATCCTTTCAACTAAATACGTTTGTTTGCTAGGGGTGCCCTTCGGGGCTGAGATGAGGAAACTTGATCCCTTTGAACCTGATCTGGTTAATACCAGCGGAGGAAAGCTAACTGTTTTTACTTTTTTTATAAAAGTATAAATGAGAACTGCTTACCACAGTTCTCATTTTTTTATTTACTTTACTTTCCTCATACCATGGCATAGAGCGGGAATCATCAGCAAACACGTATAGAACAAGAAAAAGGAGGAAGCAACCGTTGCAGATTGTTGTTAACGGAGAACCCCATAAAATCCCCACAAAATGTACCGTATTCCAGTTACTCGAAGACAAAGCCGTAACCCTAAAAGCAGCGGCCATAGAACTTAATGGAAAAATTCTAAAACAAGAGCTATGGCAAACTACTACTCTAAGTGCTGGCGACAGTTTGGAAATCTTAATTTTCATGGGAGGTGGCTGATACTGTGAACGATATCATAAAGGGTGTAAATCGATCGGAAGACAGTTTAGTCATCGGAGGAGTTAATTTACTGAGCCGTCTGTTCGTGGGCACCGGTAAATTTTCTTCTCATGAAATTGTGCCCCGGGTACTGGAAGCTAGCGGCGCTCAAGTGGTGACGATGGCTTTGCGTCGGGTCGACTGGAAAAACCCCCAGGAGAATATTCTTAATTACTTACCCCAGAACACCATTTTGTTGCCCAATACCTCCGGCGCACGTACTGCCGATGAAGCTGTGCGAATTGCACACTTGGCTCAGGCCGCTGGCTGCGGGAATTGGGTTAAAATCGAGGTTGTACAAGATCAACGTTACTTATTACCCGATAATTGGGAGACGATACGGGCTACAGAACAACTGGCCAACGAGGGCTTTGTAGTGCTTCCTTACATGAGCCCGGATTTAGGGGCTGCCAAGCGTCTTCAGGATGCTGGCGCGGCCGCCATTATGCCTTTAGGCGCTCCAATCGGAAGCAACCGTGGCTTACAAACCAAAGAACTGATCAGAATTCTGATCGAGGAAATTTCCTTACCGATCATTGTTGATGCTGGTATCGGACGACCGTCCGAAGCAGCAGAGGCCATGGAAATGGGAGCAGCCGCAGTGCTAGTGAATACGGCCATAGCTATAGCAGCGGACCCGGTGTTCATGGCCCAAGCCTTCCGCTTGGCTGTGACCGCGGGACGGCTGGGCTATTTAGCGGGACCGGGAGAACGACGAGTAACAGCCGAGGCTTCCTCCCCCTTGACTGGTTTTTTGCGGGAGGGTTAACGGATGTTCTACGAACAAACGATTCGATGGCAACAAAGGCTCCCCGAAACGAGCTGGACGAGTTACAGCGGATTAGACGTAGAGCGAGTGTTAACCCGAGATGCTCTCCGCCCTCAAGATTTGGCGATTTTGCTTTCTCCATCGGCCCAACCTTACCTAGAGACCATGGCCAAAAAAGCTCAGGCTTTAACCATCCGCCATTTCGGCCGCACGATTGGTTTGTTTACTCCTCTATATCTGGCCAATTATTGCAGCAATAGCTGCCTGTATTGTAGTTTCCACGTTGGGAATGAGATTGTACGGTGTAAGCTATCCGTTGCCCAAGCAATTAAGGAAGGTGAAGCCATTGCTTCGACCGGGTTGCAGCATTTGCTGCTCTTGACGGGAGAATCCCGTTCCCAAAGCGACCCTGCATACATGGAACAATGTGTACAGGCTTTGCGACCCATGTTTGCCTCTCTGGGGCTTGAAGTTTATCCCCTATCCACGGAGGAATACCAACGTTTGTATAAAGTTGGGATTGATTCTGTCACTCTTTTTCAAGAAACCTACGACGAAATAACCTATGCTCAGGTACACCCAGCAGGACCAAAGCGTAATTTTCACTATCGCTTAGAGGCACCAGAGCGGGCATGTTCTGCTGGCATCTCTTCCGTAAATATCGGGGCGCTCTTGGGTCTCTCAGACTGGCGACAGGATGCCTTTTATTCGGCGCTCCATGCCGATTACTTACAAAAAAATTACCCGGGGGTCGAAGTAGCGCTCTCCGTGCCACGTCTCAGGCCCTATGTCGGTAGTTTTAATTCCGCTGCTGCTCCAGTCACGGATGCTGCCTTAGTCCAAATTATTTTGGCTTACCGATTATTTCTACCCCGGGCGGGCCTTACCTTGTCCACACGAGAAAGCCCGCAAATGCGAGAAAATTTGCTTCCCCTCGGTATTACTCGAATGTCGGCCGGTGCTCTCACTTCCGTTGGTGGTTATAGCGAAACAGGTAACGTAGGCAGTGCCCAATTTGAAATTGCCGACGAACGATCCGTTCCAGAAGTGGTACAAATGATCCGAACCAAAGGTTATCTACCCGCTTTTTGTGACTGGCTAAATATGCGGGAAAGAGATGTGGTTGGACAAGGACGTGACCGATTATGAACGTAATCTCAAAAAGGCGTACCCTTCCCGCTGGCATCTATGCCCTCACCTCTGAACTCCACTCTCAAGGCCGGAGCAATATTGAAGTGGCTAGGGAAATCTTAGCCAGTGGCGTATCGATCCTTCAATACCGGGAGAAGACCAAGAAGGTTAAAAAGATGTATGAGGAATGCCTGGTCTTGAGGGCTATGACCCAACAAAACGACGCCTTGTTCATCATCAACGACCACTTAGATCTGGCTCTGGCAGTGGGCGCCGATGGGGTGCATATCGGGCAAGACGACTTGCCATTAGCAAAAGTACGGGAGTTAGTCGGCCCCAATCTTTTGATCGGGGTTTCCACCCACTCTCCAGCTCAAGCAAGTGACGCTGTGAGAGGAGGCGCTGATTACATTGGGGTAGGACCGTTGTTTGCCACTAATACCAAAGTCGATGTTTGTGATCCGGTCGGACTGGACTATTTAGATTACGTCGTTAAGAATTTGGATATTCCTTTTGTCGCAATCGGTGGAATCAAGGAGCACAATCTGGCTGAAGTGATCCAGGCAGGGGCCCGAACAGTGGCCTTAGTCACTGAGATTGTTGGGGATCCGGACATTAAGGACAAAATTAAGCGTTTACAGCTTATAATGGCGACACCAAAATACGATAAGTTTTAGAAAAGAAAGAGTGTGATTCGATGAGTACGCAAATGGAACAGGCCAAAAATGGAGTGATAACGGCGGAGATGCAAACGGTCGCCGACAAAGAGTGTCTTACTGCTGAAGAAATTAGGCTCCGGGTAGCGGCGGGCAGCATTGTCATTCCCGCTAACCATAATCACACCTCTCTGAGTCCAGAGGGCGTCGGTCTTGGACTTAAGACGAAGATTAACGTCAATTTAGGTATCTCCCCAGACTGTGCCAATCTCGACAGTGAGTTGTCCAAAGTACGAATGGCTCTGGACATGAAAGCGGAAGCAATAATGGATTTAAGCAACTATGGCAAAACCGTTGAATTTCGCCACCGGCTCATCGACATGTCCCCAGCAATGATTGGTTCTGTTCCTATGTATGATGCCCTTGGCTATTTAGATAAAAAGTTGGAAGACATTACACCCCAAGAATTCTTAGCCGTGGTGGAACAGCACGCCCGAGACGGTGTTGATTTCGTGACCATCCACGCCGGCATCAACAGGGAAACTGCCCAGCATTTCCGTCAGACCTCCCGAGTTACCAACATCGTTTCCCGCGGCGGGTCTTTACTGTATGCCTGGATGGAATTAACCGGGCAGGAAAACCCA